>NZ_PNOZ01000060.1:0-38249 GCF_002879555.1 Verrucosispora sp. ts21
CGAAGACTCCTGCATGTCCTCGCTGACGATGTGGTACGTGGCCACGTTCCGCTCCTTCAGGTCGTCGGTCGTTTCCGGCTCCGGGGGGGCGGCCCCTCCTGGGTCGCCTTCCGCCGTCGCCGCCACCCACACGGACGGTGGCCCGAAACGGTTCAGCGCGAGACTCGACGTCGTGACCGGAGACTCGTCCGACCTCGACGGTGAACCAGTTCGCCGACCGCTTCGTGTGGATGCCGGACTGCGCAGATGGGCGTGGTCCTCCCCGAACACGAGGTGGAGCAGAGATGCTTGTGCACAGCCGGGTCGCGCTGAGCGCGATCGCACTGGCCAGCCTGGCGGCCCTGGGCGCGTGCGGCGACGAGGTGACCGGGCCGGCAGCGCCGGCCACCGCGGCCGCACCGACGACGACCCCCACGGCCGCGCAGCCGACGCCGAGTTCGACAGCCGAGGCCGGCACCCCGCCGGAGGTGATCGAGGCTCCGGCGACGCCGCTCGCCGCGCCGACGGTGGCGAAAACCCAGGGTCGCGTACGGATCTACAGCGGCCCGTCCGACGTCGCGCTCTCACCCGCGCCGGACACGGGACGGGGCAGCACCGTCATCCAGCTCAACGGGACCGTGCCCGGCACCCCCACCGCGGCCGCCAGCTGAGCCCGGAGGAGACGACGATGACGAACCCGTATGCGGGCGCCGACGGCGACTTCCCCACTCCCGCCCCTCGGTGGGCGCCGGCACCTCCGGCGCAGTGGGGGCCGGACTCAGCCGGGTCGCGCCCACCCGTCGAACGTCGGCGGCGGGTCTCCCGGAAACTCCTGATCGCCGTCGTCGGCCCGGTGGTGGCAGTGGTGGCGCTGGTCGCGGTACTCGGACTGGTCTGGCCCAACTTCTTCGTCACGAAGGTCTTCGACACGGCGGCCCTGCAGCAGGGGGTGCTGTCGGTGCTGCGCGACGACTACCAGCTCGACGCGGACCTCGTCGCCTGCCCACCGGGCCGATCGGTCGAGGTGGACAGCCGCTTCTCCTGCTCCGCCCAGGTGGCCGGCGTGCCGAAGACCGTGGTCAGGGTGGTGTGCTCGTCGAGGAGCGAGGCGATGGTGTAGTCGCGAGGCCGAAGGCGGTGGGAGATGTCGATGAGGGTCTGCGGAGAGGTTCGACGCGGGTCGGTAGTGCGGGGCAGGACCAGGGGCGTGTCCCCCGCAGAGAGTTCCCCCGAGGGGAAGTGTCGGGATTCGGTGTGAGCGGACATGACGGCTCCTAGCTGGGCTGTTGGGTGGACGGGGGCGGCCTGGCCCCGGCAGTACGGCGCCGGGTGCAGGCCGAGTCGGTGGCTGTTGCGGCGACCGAGTCCTGTCCGAGTCGGCAGACCCTGACCGGACTGATCCGCGAAGAGATGCTTCGATCTGGCGGCACGCCGGTGGCAGGCGTACGCTCGCGGTCTCCTCACCGGCTTCCCCCGGCTGGTCACCGGCACGCCGGAACGGCGTCGCTGCCGGTGCTGGCCGCGCTGTGCGACATCCTGGAGCTCAGCCCCGCCGAGCTGATCGTGACGTCGGCGGCCAACATCGCGCCGTGCAATGCTGTCAGCGGCGAGGCCCTGGCACCGGTCGATCTGTCCATGGTGCGGCCCAGGCGGGCGCGTGCGGCCGGGCTTGATGGACCATACCTGCGCCACCACCGAGCAGTACGACGCTGGTTCATCCGGATCTGCGCCCGCTGCGGCCGGCGCAGCAGCTTCACTGCCCGCTGGCCCGACGGGCACGTCCGCCGCACGTGCCACGACCGGGCCCGACCCACCTGTGGCCCCCTGCTGGTGAAGCCGCTCAGCCCCCGCAGACATACTGATTTGCCGAGAAGAGTATGTGTGTCATTGCCCCGGCCGGCTGTTCGGTTTGCCGGTTGGGAGACTTGCCGGATGATTGCCTCTGCGGAGCGGCGTGACGTCATTGGGCAGGTCGCACAGCGCATTCCCGCACCCGACGGCCCTGGATGTCTCCGCGTTGCTGTCGACGGCCCGGACGGATCCGGCAAGAGCACGTTCGCCGACGAACTCGCCGCGGCCGTGCGCGCTCTCGGCCGCCGTGTCGTGCGGATATCACTCGACGACTTCCACAACGTCCGAGCGGTCCGGTACCGACAGGGACGCGAGTCGCCGGAAGGCTTCTGGCAGGACTCATACAACTACCTGCGATTCCAGAGCGACGTCCTGGATCCGGGTTGCGTCCAGCGGCGACGACGGCCAATTCGAAGCAGACATGTCAGCCTCGCAATGGGGTCGGATAGGGCTCTGCTGCGGTACAAGACCCCCATCCGCGCACGTCAACCCAACAGCACTCACCAACAAGATCAGCCCGAGGTGACTGTTGGGCCAGGTCAGGCCGCTACGCGCCCAACACCCATCGGCAGTCCACTGTCGCGGTTCACCACCCCGCCGGATCGCCAACGGCGCAGGTGAGCGGGCTGTTGGGCGCTGTTGGGCGGCAGGATCGCCGCAAAGGCCGGGAAGCGGGGCACAGCCGCCGGGCGGCGAACTACAACGGCCGCACGCCGCCCGGGTTTGCCACCCCGACCGCGCGCGTCCGCCACGCTTCGCTGACTCGCCCCGCACGCTGATCGCCGCGTAGCGCAAGGCGTTCCGGCCCCCTTCGCCTTTCGTCCGCCTTGGCGGCTGTTGTCGACCCAACAGACCGGCCACCACAGCTGTTGGGCGCGGCGGTGATCACCCGTTGGGCGCGGGCACCAACAGCCGCGCCGACCGTCGGAAGGTCTGGGCAACAGCCGCGGCCGACGCTGGAGCGGAGTCCCGGTGTTGGGCACGGCTCCTATCAACGCGCGGCAGCTGTTGGGCTGTGTTGGGCACAGGCTCCGCCAACACCGAGCGGACGCGGCTGCTGTTGGGCATTTGGTAGATGCGAACACGGCCAGTCGGGCGCGGGAGCCAACGCCCCATGACTGAATACTCGACTCCCAACCCCCAGGCACCAGACCACCGGCCCACCCCCACCGGCGAGCCCGCCGCGACCCGCGACGACTCACCTCGAGTCGCCGCCGCCGTACCCATCACCGTCTGGCGACTCGACGACCATGACCACGACCAACCGACGACTGACCCGGCTGCTGGCTTTGCGTCGCGACTCGCCCGGCGACTCGTCCTCGTCTACACATCCCACGGCGAGGCAGTCGTCGACTTTGATCACGACCTACACCTACACCAGGCGGCGACCACAACCGGTCGGCGTTACCTCCCCATCACCGATGCCGCTGATTTGGCGGAGCTCGGCCAGCTCGACCGGCCGATCGCCCTGATCACGCTACGGTGGCCGCGGCAGAACCCGACGAACTCCGCCGAGCTTACGGCTGACATGTTCACCGGTTGTCGGCTGATGATGAGCCACGGCGCGAGCATCATCGCAGCCGTCCGTCCCGCCTACCCGGACGAACCTGGCTTCACCTTCGCCACCCAGGAGCACACGCTGCGCGCCGCAGCCGAGAAAGCCGGGCTGGCTCACGTGCTCCAGATCGTCGCGGTCAGCGCGCCCGGCCACGGCGACGAGTTTCTGTACTACGCGAGCCAAGCCGAAGCCAGCCTGGCTACCACGAGAGGCGCTGCGGTGGGCCCCGCCCTGCACATCGACCTGTTGGTCTTCGAGACGGACGCGAATCGTGATGACCGGCCCTGAGATTGTCCCCTGCGAGTCCGGTGACCCAGTCTTGGGTCACCGCGACTCGCACGCTACCCCAGACGACGCGTCGCGCGTCGGCTACGCCGCGCCGCACGACAGCGCCAACCCAGATCGGGCAGCGACTGACCGAAACTCCTCGACCGGGCTTCGACACGATGCCTCATTCGTAAATCAACTTTGGTCAGCGCTGCACCCCGAGGCTGGGTCCAAGGAAACGCCACACCTGGGCCTGCCGGTCCCCCGTCTAGCAACGCCACCAAACCGCGACTCGACGTACTACACGGTGACGGCGACTGACGTGTGGGGCCGGCTCGCTGACCGGTCGCCGCTGCAGAGGTTGCATTGGCAACCTGGGCTTCCCCTTGCCGTTTCCATCGCCCAGGGCGCCATTCTCGTCATCCCACATCGTGACGGACGACACACCGTTACCCGCCAAGGGCACCTTCGCCTGCCCGCCTCTGTGCGACGGGTGTGTCGCCTGGAAGCAGGCGACCGCCTGCTCCTGGCGGCATGCCCAGCCCGGAACTTCCTGGTTGCCTACCCGATGTTCGTCGTGGACGCGATGCTGCTGGCCCATCACGCTGATTTCCGCAGGAAATCGCGATGACCGCACGCGATAACGTCGTTGGCGGCGCTGATCTGGAAGCGGCGCGGTTCCTGCTCGCTCGGATGGGCATCACGCCTGCACAGCTCCTCGCCGAACCGTCCACTCCCCCGTCAACGAGGTCTATGCCCACCTTCGCCGAATACATCGACCGAGTCTCTGGCGTCGTGACCGCCGGAACACGGCGCGTCTACGACACCTATTGGAAACGGGTCCGGCACGTCTGGGGTGACCGACGCATCGACGAACCCACACCCTTGGAAATCAAGCAACTCGCCGAGCAAACGAAGAGAACAGCAGTGGCGAGGAGCAACTCGCGTGGCGGCAGAACGGCAGCGGAACACCTGATCTCGTCCCTGCGGTGCCTCTACAGGTACGCGGCGGCGGACGGCCTGATCGCCGAAGGCGACAACCCTGCAACACGCGTCGCCAAGCCACGCCGGCTCGCCAGCACCCGCAGGGCGATTCCCGAGGCCCGGCTAGCCGAGATCATCGCCGTGGCCCAGACGACCGGCAACGACCCCGACCTCGACTCGTTGTTGCTGAGACTCCACATGGAGACGGCATGCCGCCGTGGCGGCGCCCTGGCGCTTCGTCCCCGCGACCTTGACTCGGCGCAATGCCTGGTGCGGCTGCGCGAGAAGGGCGAGACCGTGCGCTGGCAGCCGGTGTCGCCGACCTTGATGCGGCAGCTCCTGAGGCACGGCGAAGAACGCGGTACCGGCGATCCACGGGATCAGTTGTTGCGGTACCGCAACGGCCGGCCGATCACGGCTCGCCGCTACGACTACCTGTAGCGGCGCATCGGCAAGCACCTGTCCTGGGTCGCTGTACAACAGATCAGCACCCATTGGCTGCGGCACACGACGCTGACGTGGGTGGAACGGCACTTCGGCTACGCGGTTGCGCGGGCGTACGCCGGACACGAGGGGAAGAACGACGCCGGCACGACCTCGACTTACATTCGGGCAGATGTCTACGAGGTCGCGGCCGCGTTGGCCGCCCTTACCGGCGAACCACACCCGCTCGCGTTGCCAACGGCCAGGGCCGGCATGACGGGCCGCCAAACCCGAGAACTGCACGCCGATCCATGACCCCACGCCGCAATGGTGCGGTGGCCCTGGTCGGTGCCCGTCAGTGTGACGTCGACGCCGACCAGGGACCTTGCGATCGCTGCGATGCACGGCCGCCCGTCCGAGATGGTGGCCGGGCTGGCTCGGGCCAAAGGATGCGGCTCGCCCGTGAGGGCAGCCAACGCAGTCGCTACCTCATGGACGCTCGCCCGCACGTACGTTGCCGTGACGCCGCCTCCCCCGCTGTCCGTATGGCCGGCGTAGGCGCGGGCCAGGGCGTAGCCGAAGTTCCTCTCGACCCACGTCAGCGTCGTGTGCCGCAGCCAGTGGGTGCTGATCTGCTGGGCGCCCACCCAGGGCAGATGCTTGCCGATGCGCTGCCACAGGTGGTCGTAGCGCCGGTAGGTGATCGGTTGACCACTGCGGTAGCGCAGCAGCGGCGTCGCCGGGGACGCTAGCCGATCATCTACGTGCTGTTGCAGGTGGCGCATCAGGGTGGGCGAGATCGGTTGCCAGCGCACGGTGCCGCCCTTCTCACGTAACAGAACGAGGCACTGGTCCGGGTCGAGATCGGCTGGCCGAAGCGCCAACGCACCGCCCCGGCGGCAGGCGGTTTCGGTGTGCAGCCGCAGCAGCAGACTGTCCAGTGCCGGATCGTCGCCGGTACTGGCCGCGACCCGGTTGATCTCCGCCAGGCGGTCGTCCGGCACCGCCCGGCGGGTGCTGGGCAGCCGCCGGGGCTTGGCCACTTTCCTCGCCGGGTTATCCGACTCGGCCAGATGGCCGTCGGCGACGGCGTGGTTGTACAGACAACGCAGGGCGGCGATGAGATGCTCGGCCGCGCTGCGCCCACCGCGGGCGTTACGGCGGGCGATCACGTGCGTCCTGACATGCTCGGCCAGCCGCTCGATGTCCGAGGGGGTGGGCTCGTCCAACCGGCGCTGCGCCCACTGTTCAAGGACTCGGTTCCAGTACGGGCCGTAAACCCGGCGGGTGCCGGTACTGACCGCATCGGAGACCACCGGAATGTAGTCGGCGAATGTTGGCGCCGGCGGACGGGCCGCACCGGCGTGCACCAGGTCGTCGGGGGAGATGCCCAGCCGTGACAGCAACAACAGTGCCGCGTCCAGGTCGGCTTGGCTGGGTGCGGGAGTCCTCTGCCCCGTCATACGGCCTCACCACCCAGCACGGCGGTGTGAAACGCCGTGATCATGGCATGGAGTGCGGCCGGTGGGTGAACCACGAGACGCTCGGCGTCGGCGACAAGCAGCACCCGAGTGCCGGGCACGAGCCCGCACCAGTGCCGAACCGTCGCCGGCAGCCGCACCTGACCCGGCCGGGTCACCCGGAACACAGCCTGCGGATCCGCGGTGAGCAGAACAAGACCGCCGCTGACCCGGATGTCCAAGCGGGTACCCGCCAGCCAACCCAGCGACGGAATGACGGTGGCGTCAGACAGGCGACCGTTGCAGTCGATCGCCGCCATCCCGCAGATCGGCGACGGTCCGCCCCGTG
This sequence comes from Verrucosispora sp. ts21, assembly GCF_002879555.1. Classification (NCBI taxonomy): domain Bacteria; kingdom Bacillati; phylum Actinomycetota; class Actinomycetes; order Micromonosporales; family Micromonosporaceae; genus Micromonospora; species Verrucosispora sp. ts21. Next base: position 6,872 of record NZ_PNOZ01000060.1, read on the forward strand.
AGGCAAGCTGCGCGACCGGCAACGCCCGCCGGGGATTCGCTGCCCCGGCCTGACGGCTGCCAGACATCGTAGGCGGGACGACCGGAGATACGACCCGGGCGGTCACGATGGCCACCCCCGCCCGCGGACGGAGATCGACAGGGCCGATAGGCCAGCAGTGGAGTGGTCAAGCGTGCTTGACCACCAGTACGTTAAATCACGCAGATATGCTGGGAAATTGTGTCCGAGGGGGGAGCTGAACACAAATTTGCAGCACCCATGCTCAGCATGGGTGCTCATGCCGTGATTTTAGCAGTGTGGCATCAGAGAGAAGGGCGCGTCGATGGCAACCCCCGACGCGGCGCTGAATCTCGGCAAGGGTGGGTCATCGAGGGTGGCGAGTGACCATACGGTTCGCCCGCCAGAAATCCTCATCGAACTGCCCAGCCCACCGGACCCCGACGACCTCAACCCGCTGATCTGGCGCGACGCGGCGCGGAGGTCCGCCACCAGCACCACCGCCGAGCCGCCGTCGTTACAGACGTCCACGCCATCCCCACCTAAACACGAAGGCAGTCACGCCGGTCGACCATTCTATTCCCGCAGCCAGTAGGCGGCGACCTCGCGGACCTCTGCGGCTGGGTCGTTGAGCGCCTCGCGCACCACGTTCGCGTACCGGTGGGAGTCCTTGCGCCACCACAGCAGGGACAGGATTGCCAGCCTCCGCACGGTGGCGTCCGGGTCCTGGCTGACGGTCTGCCCGAGAAGCGGAAGGACGCGTCGGGCGACGGCGAACCCGAGACGTCGTTCGCCGAGTACGCACACCGCGTGCCGGCGGACGACGACGTGCGGCGAGGCCAGCCCGCCGATCGCTTCGTCCACCTCGTCGACAGTGATGTCGCAGTACCCCCGCCCTGGCTTGAGCTCTTCGGCCAGCGCTGGAACGTACGCCGGCCAGCGCTCGATGACGTCCTGCAGGGGCCGGTAGTCCAGCTGCGGTGCGGCGACCGCCTGGTTGCGGAAGCTGGTGTACGGTGCGGCGACGGCGCTGACCACGACCTCCCGCGGAAGACGGTCGATCTGGCCCAGCACGAGGTCCAGCCGGCCCAGGCGCGCCAGCGCACAAGCAACCCACGACTGGTTCGGCCCCTCGCACCGGGTCAACGCCGCGTGCAGCGCGCGCACGGTGTCGTCGTCGGGTTGGCCGATGTCGGCCAGCAGTTTGGCGGCCTTCCACGCCCGCTCCTTCTGAGCCAGCATGGGGATCAGGGCGGGAACCGCGGCCGGCCCGAGATCACGCAGCGCGACCTCGGCCTCCTCGCCACTGACCGGGCCGTCAACCGCATCCAGCCGGGCGACGTAGTACGCGGCGCGTTCAGCCACCGGCAGCGCGCCGATCCGCGCCAGCTCGACCGCCCGCTGGTCGTACCCGGGAAAGTACCGGCTCACCTCGCCCTTGGTGAGAACGCGTTTGATCAGCACCTCGTGATACTCATCGTCAAGCAGCAACACCACGAAGTCCCGATCAGTGACCCCGCTCGTACGAAGGACTTCCCGGGACCGCTTACACACGCGGACGAGCATTGAAAGGTACCTGCGGAACGTCGCCTCCCACTGCCGCGTTGTCCCTCGGCAGGCCTCCTCGGTCAGTTGCCGCTCCCAATCTCGGGCCAGGTCTCCGGCAAGCCACTCGTCGTCGTAGTGGTCCCAGTCGGCGGCGCTCCACCGAACATCCGCCTGGTCCTCGACGGGAAGCTGCGCCAACGCCTCGATACTGTTCATCCCGAGGTTGGGTAGCGTGATCTGACCATCGGTCTCGCGGTAGACACCGTCCAGCACCGCGGCGTAGAACCGTTCGCCGGGATGTTCGGCGACGGCCGAACGAACGGCCTGCACCAACGCGTCCACCAGCGCACACTCGAAACCAGCCCAGTCCAACCCCACCGCCACCCCGCCATCCTGCCCCAGGCGACCTCTCCCCCGCCGACGGCCAACCCCGCCCCTTCCATCCGCCGGAGACCCGCCTCATTGATGACGTCGTACATCGGATGGAACCCGCGCCGTCAGTGGCGATAGCGGTTGCTCGGGGTATCCAACCGGGCGAACCCGATACCGGTGGGGCCCTGATCTGATCTTGCATCGCCCCGAGACGCGGGTAGCAGGCCCGCATGGAGTGAGTCAGTTAGAAGTCCCGCCACTCGTCGAACCACTGGTCGGCCAGATGCGCTGGCACTTCAGCCCGGGCGGCGAGTTCCATGAACGCGTCGAAGGCTTCCTCTCGGCGTAGCGTGTCGATGATCTCGTACTTCTGGTCGATGCCGTTGAGCGCCTCGACCAGCTTGCGCAAGGCCGCTTCAGCTTCGTCGGCCCGCCCACCGTGGTCCTGCGGAAGCTTGTCAATGGTGCGGACCGCGCTGGCGTATGCCTTGCAGGCGGCGGCTCCGCCTCGGGCGTCGTCGTCGACCCAGTCCCGGAACGGGTTGTTCAGGTTGGCGGCCAGCCACGTATCGTGCTTCGCGCCTTGAATGACCAGGCGCACTCCGGTGCCGCGGTACCGGGCCTTCAAGGCGGGCGAGATCGATCGGCGTAGACCGCTGATGCTCAGCTGCGTCAGCGAGGCCAGGTCTGGCAGTGTGTCCGCGTCCAGGCCGTAGCCATCGACAAACTCGAGAACGGCCAGATGGGTCAAGCTGGCCAGGGCGGCGGCGTCGACCAGGTGTCCCGGGGGCTTGCGCCAGACGATCCGGAGGCTCTCCAATTCCTTCAGCTCCTCCACGGCAGCAGCGGACATGGTGCCGCCGCCGTCCAGGGCGACTTCTCGAATACCGTGCAGGCCGGCAGGAACCGTAGTTTCCGCGTCGGCGCCGGTCAGGGTGAGATGAAGCCATCGACCGTTGTCCGCCGCGTACACCGTCAGGCCCCAGTCCACTGCGGCCAGCTCAAGGCCGTGCAGGCCACGGGGCAGCCGCACCTCGCGAACATCCGCGCCAGCCAGCGACAGGTGCTGCAGACCGGTGTCGGCCAGATCCACGACCGGCGGCGCGTCCCGCCATGTCAGCGACGAGACAATCGGGTGGTCTGCCAACGCACGGCCGAGGCCACGGTCCGGGCCGGCCCACGTCAGCGCCGTGCAGCGCGGCAGCTGATCGAGAGCGCACCATTGCACCGGCCCGGACGTAGGCACCCGCATTGGCCCCTCACCGCTCAGGTCCAATCGAGGCGTGGCCGCGCCGAGCGTCACCGCCCCGGCACCAAAATCAACGTCGACCTGACCGCGAGTGGCGGCCTCGCGGTAGGCGGACTTCACTGCCGCCGGTAGCTCCTGGTCCCAGCAGCGCTGCCTGACCAAATCGTCGGCAAGTGACTGCCAACCCGAGTACGTGTTCGACAACGCCGGCACATCCTCCGGAACGGGCAGGCTTCCGATCCAGGTGAACCCCGGCGGCACCGCATGCCAGCTGCCAATCGACACGTGAGCAAGGCGCCCGCCGTGGGCATGATGGTCAAGTTTCAGCGGTTCAACGCCGCGCAGCTCGTCCAGGCTCGGCCGATCTACCGAGTGCCATCGCAGCGCGTACGCCGAGGTCACACGGCCTTCGACACCGGTGACCTGGCATGCCCCAAATCCACCGTCTGACAACCGCATCACGGCGACGTCGCCGGGTCGGACCGCTCGATCAACCACCCGGCGAAGCTACCCGACCGGGACGACCAATGCGCTCTCCCGACCTGTGCGCCGAGAGCCGGTGGTGATGATCTCGGAGTGCGAGCGACTCGGCCCGCCGCCCGCACGCCGACCCGCCCGCCATAGCGATCGTGGCTCCCTGGGACAGCTGTGACGACCCATATTCTCGGCGGCCCGGTCGGGCTAGCCCCTCTGGCCCGTCGGTGCCTCTAGTGAGGGTCGAACGGCCGAAACATGGTGGCGCTACCCAGCGTCGTCCAGCATCCTGGTCGCCGTGCTCGTCGTGCAACGTGTCAGGGTCCGCTGGGGTGCCCACGCCCGCGGGGCGACGCACGCGGTGCGACGTCGGTCGGTCGCGGAGGCATATAAACTTCCGCCGCTACCGGCGGGCGAGATGCTCGTCGTGCACGATGTTCTGGCTGACGAGGCCGACAGCTACCGGCCTGCGTCGTCCGTCGGTTCGGGAGTTCAGGCGGTGCAGGCGGTCGGGCTGCATGTCGATCTCACCGCAGACGGCGCGGTGATTGAGCGTCTCCCCGGCTGGGCCGCGTACCCGGTTTGGCGCACGTCCTACCGGATGTTCACGCTCCAACCTGGTCAGTACGGCCGCTACCGGGCCAATTTCCGGTTCACCGGTTGCGCCTGCGCCCCCCGCTGGTACTACGAGACCTGGACAGTGCACGTCGCGCTCGCGTCACCTCGGCCGGACCTGTTCCTCAGCGCCGTCGCTGATCGTGATGTTGATCAGCGTGTGCATCTGTACGGCGGTCCTGCCCGCCGAACAGCAAGACAACGGCCAGCATGATGCGGTCACATCTGGTCAGTTGGCCGAACCACGCAGGTTCTCGGCGGCAGGCGCTCCCATGACGAGCCATCCGCCGGGACACAGAATTGATCAAGCAGGCATGCCCGCCGAGGAGGAGCGACTGCGGGAGTTGCGCTCCGGCCTGGCGCGTAACCCTGCCCTGCCCGCCTCCCTTGTCGAACAGCTGGCTGCACTGGGCGACGCCTCGGTGTGCCTTGAGCTGGCCGACCGTGACGATCTCAGCGGAGACCAGATCCGCCTCCTGGCTCGCCGCGGCGACGCCCAGGTCGTGATCCGTCTGCTGTCGCGCGGGCTGTTGCCGCCGGACGAGGTTGACCACCCCGATCCACCGGTAGTGATCGCCATGGCGGACATCGCGCCGGTCCCCGATGACTGGGCACGGCGGCTCGCCGCCAGCCCAGACCCGGCCATCCGGGGAGCTCTCGCCACGACCACGCATCTGCCAGCCGACGTCGTTGCCGCCCTCACCGACGACCCGGACGTGGAGGTGGTCGCCGAGGCCGCCACGTCACCGAAGATCAGCGACACCTTGGCGGAGCAGCTTGCAACCCATCCACATCTGAGCGTACGCCGGGCACTGGCCTGCAACGAACACGCACCGAGTCACCTCCTCGTCGCGCTGGCCGAGCGCCGCGCGCCAGCTGCGGAACTGTGCCCGGCATGTGACGGCTCAGGCCATTGGGTGGCAGAGCGTTGGAGCTGCGACGGCAGGCATCAGGACGCACTGCACGACCTGGACTACGCGCTCACGCTCAACCCGCGTACGCCCGCCGAGACTGTCAGCCGTTTCACCGTGCATCCGTCGATACAAGTGCGCTGGCGGCTTGCCGTCCGAACCGACCTGCCGCAGGGCGCCTACCGAGCCCTCGCGCAGGATCCGACTCCCGGCGTCCGCGGCGACGTAGCCGCGAACCCGGCCATCGACGAAGCACTCATGAGAGCCATGGCCGACGGCACCACTTATGACGTACGCCGGCGCCTCGCTCACAACCCGGCCGTGCCTCTCGATGTCCTCGCCGAGCTGGCCGCATCGGCGAAGATCGGCCCCACCCTGCTGCCGCGCATCGCGGCAGCCACACCGGCCGAGATCAGCGAACTCGCTGCTTCGAGCGTTCCGGCCGTGCGGATGCTCCTCGCCGCGCAACACGACCTTCCCCGCCAGATCATCGATCAGCTCGCCGGTGACCGCGACGCCAAAGTGCTCAACGCCCTCGCGACGAACCCGGCCTTGAGCGGAGCTCAGCTACGGACGGTGGTCGCGGCGCACGACCGGCGGGTCGCCGCGAGAGCCGCCGGCAACCCGTCCTGTCCGCCGGACCTGCTGATACAGCTTGCCCAGCAGACACCACCGGTGCAGAAGGCGCTCCGCCGCGTCGCCGCGCACCCGAACGCTCCAGCCGAGGCCCTCCTTGCCTGCCTGGCCGACGAGCAGGCACGCCGGATCGCCGCTAGCCACCCCGCACTGCCCGCACAGACGATCGTCCAGTTGCTCACCGACGCCAACACCAGCGTTGCAGCTGCTGCGGCAGCCAATCCGTCCCTCCCCGCAGCAGTAATGCACGACCTCGCGGCGTCAGATGACGGATCCACCGGCACCGAGTGAGGGCCTACGCGTCGGCGTAGGTGTGCTGCTGTAAGCGCCAGGGCTCGCCCGGGTTGGGCCGCCAGGCCTCGGTGCCCGGTGGCATCGCGGCCAGTTCGGCGATCGTGCCGTCCGCCGCGACCAGATGCTCCATGCAGACCAGGACGGCGTTGCCGTTCGGATCGTTCACGTCGTCGGAAACCAGCCAGTCACCCTCAGCATCATGGACTACTGATCTGGCCGGCTCCGTGCCTCCGAGCACGGTGCGCTGGACTTTCACCCCGAGGTGCTGCGGGAACCGGTTGCCGGGGTACGCCAGGCCACGCCACGGACGACTTCATGCATCATCCGGCCGGGATGCCAGACCGTACCTCCCGCACTCGCCCGTCAGGGATCTTGGAGCCTGGTCCGGGCGCGTGGAAGACTCTGGGCGTATCGTCCGGCGTTCCCCGAACCGTCAAGGCGATCGACACCGCCGAACTCATCCGGCTGGACGTCGAGGCGATTGCGTACGGATTCAACCGCAACCACGACGCCGGCTGGCTCGCCGAACACGCCGCCCTTGAGGCCATGCACTACCTACGCCCCGTGCTCGTGCATCGGGCGAGGAGGACCCGCTTGCGGAGCAGGTCGAAGCTGGCCCACCCATACATCTGCCTCTTGATCATCTTGATGCGGTTGGCGTTGCCCCGATGGGCCCGGAGCTCCAGGGCAGGGTGAGCCCGGCAGTGACGGCGTCGAGGTCGCGGCTCATGCCGGTGATCAGGGAGTGCGGGGCGGGCAGGTTGTCGGCGTTCACTCGCCGCATCCATTCGAGCAGCCGCTCGGCGTGGTGCTTGTGCATCAGGTCGGCGAAGTCGCGCACGTGGCTGGCGGTGGCCTGTAGTTCGTGGCAACAGGCCAGCGCTGCGCGGCGGCGAGTCTGCCCTCACTGCTGATGCGTCACATACCGAGTATCGGGAGCCCTCTTTGTGCTTCCGCTACTCGGCATAGCGGGCGGCCACAGCATCGGTTCCCGTGCTGGCTCAGTGGGCAGCTGGTCGCCGTGCTGGGGTTCTGCTCGGATGAGGGCGGCGAGGTGGCAGCCGGCTTCGGCAGTGTCGATGGGCTTTCCGGCGAGGCGGCTGAGGAACAGGTCGAGTGGGTAGCGGGCCATCACGTGGTAGCGGGCGAGATACATGACGATTGCGGTGACCGGGTGGCCGGATGCGGGTGCGAGCAGGGCGTAGGTCATCACCTGGTCGATGAGGGCGTGGAGGTGGTTGGTGTCGTCAAGATGGCCTGTCTTGAGTTCGATGATGGTGGTGCCGGCGAGGAAGTCAGCGACACGCAGTCCGTCGAGCAACTCCAAAGGGGTGGTCACCGGTCCGTAGCTGCGCAGCGCGGTCTGGAAGCCGCTGGTGTAGCTGGCCCAGAAGGCACCAAAGGCAGGGCGAGCAGCGCGCACTCCGGTCGCGCACGCGGTGAGGGTCTCCTGGTGGCGCAGCGCGGCCCGTATCGCTGCGCGGGCGGCGTCGGGCGCCGCGAGACGAAGCGCATGCACTGCCGTGTCGAGCACGGTGAGCAGGCTGCCCACCGTGAAGAGCCGAGCGCCTGGGATGTGCTCTGCGGTCTTGTGCCATGGCCCATCTGACGCGTCGGTGGGGGATGCGTATCCGGCGGTGGCGAGCAGCCGCCGCTGTCCGGGCTCAGGCAGGTTTGCGATCAGTTGCGGGTACGGCGGCCTGTCGCACAGGTCGAGAGCGAGCACCCGTTCCACCGCATGGCCGAATCTTCCGGGGTTGGGCGCGTAGCTCGCAATGGGGGAAGGTGCGCGGTCAATGCGCCGCTGCAGGTCGGCGATCAGCCAGCCCCGGTTCGGAAACCGGTGGGCAAGCCATCGCGTCGACGTTGGCGGCTCAGTGCCCGGGCGGAATACATACGAGGACATCAGGGCGTTCCTCTGCGGGTAAGGGCATGCCGAGACGTCGCCGCACACGATCGTGATGAGGCGGCAGCGGCCAGGCAACGCCCAAGGTGGAGGGCCGAGAGACAGCCAGCAGCCTGTCGACAACCGCAACGGAAGGAATGTGCAAGAGCGCGCCGCAGGCGGGGTCTCAGCCCGTCGGCATCACTGGCCGACTCTCCGGGCTCCGCAACAAAATACGCAAAGCAGCAGATCTGCTAGCGGACAAAGGCAGCTGTACCGCCGACCGTACGCGGCGACCCGACGAAGGACAAGCCGCCCGGTGAAGCGGTCCGTGGATCATTGCCGGCATTGGCATCAGCCGCTCGGTGACGTAACGTATTCACGCAGTTCCATTAAGTCAGCGACCGTTCGAGCATCCCCACCGGGTAGACCGGATGAGCGAGGTGGCCGCGGCATGGACAACGGCAAGCACAACCCTCGTTGCGAGACAGCGCAGCAACATCGCTGCCGCTGCAACGAGTGCGGCGGCTCCCAACACGGCGTGCAGGGCTGGCTGGACCAGGCCAGCCACGACCACCAGTTCCGCCAGAGGAAACGGGAGCACTTCGAGAGCAGACTGATCTGGACGAAGCACAGCCCGCCGCGCCTGGAGCACAGCCGCGGCAACCAGGAGATCAGCACGGACCTTGCCCGCGTCGACATCGCCGACTGGCTCGCTGTCCCGCCGCCTGTCGGGCCCGAGCACGGCGAGCCATACCCGTCGCCCGTCCAACAGGTGACAGCACTGGCCGAGGTGATGACGCGTGGGGCCTGGCCGGAGATCGCCACGGAACTAAACCGCGCCGCTGCGGACGCCACCAGCGTCAAGCGCGAGCTCACCAACCATGGCTGGTGCGATCTCTTCATCGGATTGGTTCGGGCGATCGAGGTGACCCGACATGGTTTCAACAGCATCCCGGACAAGGTCAAGAGCATGATCCTGGGGTCGGCCTTGCAGGCCAACCGGCCACACGTCACCGAGGCTGTCGTCGGCTTGATCGTTGACAAGGTGTGGCAAGGGTTCCAGGCCGCAGCGTTCGGGGCCGTTCCGCTGCTCGACCTCATCTCAAACGAAGAAGCTCTACGCGCACTACGGATCCTCGCGGTCTTCATCTGCCCCGCACCAGCGCAACACGCAGCGGTACATCAACACGCCCTGAAGCCGCTCGGAGAAGACGTCACCAAGATCCTCACCGACCAGACCAAAACCAGGCTTGCCGAGCTGTTCGCCGACTGGCGACCCGACGGCGACGCCCAGCAACCCAAGTAGCTCGGGCAAGGTCGCCTTGCGCGTGGCTGCACTCGCGCTGGTGGCCAACTTTACGTCGTCGTGGCACCCCCGGCGACTCACAACCAGGCCACGGACCGAGCTGGCACCTCGCCGAAGCCGACCCGCGCCGTCCTCGCCCCTGCAGTCCAGCGGGCCGTGATCTCCAGGACCCGTCAGCCCAAGTTGCCCGCGGTCCTGCGGTGTGATCACGAGTGACATGATCCGGAGCAGGCGGGCGCTGAGCCACGTCGCGAGCGGTACCGCGCCCTCTCGTGCGGCTGAAGCGAGCGGCTGACGCTTCAGGCCACGTATACCTGTGGCCCGACACGGAACTACGGCGACCGGCCTACCGATCGCGGATTGCAGTACCACTGGCTCGCGAGGCAGCTCGGTACAAACTTCCGCGCCGCGCCGGTCATCTCACCCCGCTCCTTCATGCGGAGTACGTTGGAGGTCGAAGGTCAATGGTGTCCCGCTCCGCTCGCTGGTCGGCGAGGCCGGCACTGGTGAGCAACGCGAGCATGTCCTCCTGCCGCGGCTGGCCAAAGGTAAGCCGGTACAGCGCCAAGTCCCGTTTCAACTGCTCGTAGCGGGCGAGGTCCTGGCTCAGTGGCAGCGGCAGCACATGGCGCTCGATGCGCGCCCGTCCCGGATACACCCAGTACGGCGCCATGTCACCGAGCTGCGACTGCCGCCGCGCCGCGTCGTACGCCGCCTTCCACACGTCTCGGTCGGCTGACCGCAGCGCTTCGGCGCGATGGGCAGCGGCGACGTTGCGACGTACGGCGTGGCCGCCGAAGCGATGCACCCGGCCCTCCCGCTGTTCGAAGTCCACAGGGTTGGCGGGGACGTTCCAGTGCACGACCGCCGAGCAGTATGTGTGGAAGTCGATGCCCTCCTGGCCGGCGCTTGTAGTGGAAACGACGAAAGGCCAGAACGGGCTGTTGAACGCGTGCCGCACGCCGGTCATGCGCTTCGTGTTGGTCTCGTCGTCGCCCCGGCCGCCGTACCGCAGCGCGAACCGACCGGTCATCGAAATCCGGTTGCCGGGGTTGAGCGGGTCCAGAGCCGAGTACGGCGCCGAGTGCACCGTCACCGCCCGGTTCACGTCGCGAGCGATCGCCACCAGGGCTTCGTCGTCCAGCGGTGTCTCCGCTGCCGAGCTGCGTAGCGTGTGTACGTACTCGTCGAGGACGGCCTGGAGCCCGCCAGCGGCGCAGTAGCGCAGGACGGCCCGCCAGTAAGGATCGCTCAGGCCAAGCTGGTCCAGCAGGAGCATGGTTTCGGGACGGTTGAACAGGCTCCGCAGGCCAGCGGCGACGACGGTCGCGGCCCGCCACAGCCCCTGAGGCGTGACGCTGCTTCCGTGGTCCACGAGCCGGCCGAGCGCCCGCCAGGCGATGTTGCCGGGGCCGTGCAGCCCGATAGCGACGAGATCGTCAACGACAGCGTCCGGGCTGGCGCTGATCGGCTCGTCGGCGGCGGCGGCCACGGCGAGCGCCTCCTGGAAATGCCGGACGAGGCCGCCGTGAAGGTCCTTCTCCGCGTCATTTCCCGGGTCGGCTCCCATCGTGGCCGCCTCGACGGCCCGGTCGAGGGAAACACCAGGGTTGGCACCCGGCCAGCCGAGCACGGCACGCCAGGGCTGCGGCTCGCCGGCGTGTCCCGCGGCACGGAAGGTGTTTGGTGCCTCGGCGAGCAGCCGCTGGCGGCATTCTGACTCGATCGCTGCCAGGTCCGGAGGCCCATCCGGGTCGCGGCGGGCGGCGGTCAACGGATCACAGGCCGCCGCGAGCACGGGGTGTGGCCAGAACAGTGCCATGGTGCTCATGGACGCCACCCGTCCGTCGCTCATCCGGTAGTCCAACCTGCTGCGGGGCACCTCCGTGTGTCCGTTTCGGATTCGGCGCTCCGCCTCGTAGCTAAGCAGCGCCGAAACCGCAGTTGGCGTGGCGTTCCAGGACGAGAAGACCAGTCGCTTGGTAATCTGCTGGCGGGCCGCGTCAGCGAAGGGCGGTCCGAGCGTGTAGTGCGGCATGGACGGTGGCACCCAGAGCAGTCGCCACCAGCCGCGATCGACGGTCTGCGCGGCGAGGGAGCGCAACTTGCCGTTGCCCAGGTCGATCGGCGCGTACTTTTGGACGGTTGCGGCGTCGAGCAGGTGCGCCCGGTCGAGCAGCTGCCGGACTTCTGCGCCGAGCCCGCGCTGCATGGCCTCCCGCAGACGGTCGCCAAGCTGGTATCCCTCGACGAAGTTGAGAAAGTATGGTGCCGATTTCCAATAGTCGAGCAGGACTGGGGCGTCGAGTGCCGCGCCGAGCCGGTTCATGGCGACGAACGAGCGGATCTCCGTGGAATCGACGCCTGCGGCGGGGGTGACGTGCTCGGCCAGCATCGCGTGGCGGCCGAGGGCCGGGCGTTCAGTGCGGCACATGACCCGTAGCAGCAGGCGCCGGACTTCTTCGCCCACGGCGCCGGTCGGGGCGCCGGCGAGGACGGCCTCGCGGTAGGCGCGCAGCGCCGCGTGCACGGCATCGTGCCACTCGGGGTCTGGGCGGAGGAAGTTGAGCACCCGCTTGAGGTCGGCGTGGTGGTCGTCGGTGGCGGCTTCCTCGGCGTAGGTGAACGGCTTGTATGGGGTGGCGGACAGCAGCAGGACGCGCGCGTCCTGATGGTTGAACAGGTGGTGGGCCAGCTCGGCGGCCTCGCCACCCAGTTCGGGATCGAGCAGGTTCCGGAAGCGTTGAAACTCGTCGAGGATCACCAGATCGGGCTCGAGCGCGTGGGCGCCGGCCTCAGCGAGCACCCCACGTAGCCGGCCGACGAGAGTTTTGCATCGGCCGTGTTCGGAGTCGGTCAGCGCCGATCGCCGCCCGATGTCGGCGATCAGCTCGTCGAACTGGTCGAGAAGTCCCCTGGCGCGAGCGCGGTCCAGGAACCGATCTCGTACGCGCGGGTCTATGCCGTGGGTGAGAGTCCGGGGAAAGTAGGCGCAGCGGCTCTGAAACCGTTCGAACGACCGAGTCGTGCACTGCATGATCCGCAGGGCGGCCTTGCGCTGCCAGCCATCCCAAGCCTCGTTGCGCAGCAGGTGATGAAGCATGGCGCGCTCCGCTGCCGTGCCGGTCTGCCAGCCAGGGGCGAAGGAGGTGCCAGGTGTGAAGGATACGAGGTTGACCGGCTTCCCTTCGCCGGACTGCGGCGTGAATCGGGGCAGCTCGCGGCCGAGGAGGGTGAGCCGGCTGGACATCGGATGCGTGGCGTGGTGCGGTCCGGCCAGCCGTGCCAGGTTCTGTGCGGCGACGTCTTGGTTGGAGCAGATATAGATGATGTCAATGCGCGTCACCGCGTCATCGCGCTGCAACCGTTCAATCATTGCGGCCACGACACCGCCTGCGACCACGCTCTTGCCCAGGCCGGTCTCGTCGGCGACCAGGAACCGCCGGGTCGGCTCGGTGCCGAAGTAGCGGTTGAGTAGGTATGCGACGGTGTCCCGCTGGAAGTCCTTGAGCCCTTTCATGCGCCTACCCCGGGGGCGTGAAGTTCACGGCGGACCTGGTCGACGTGCTGCCACAGCTCCAGGAAGCCCTCCGGCAGGACTGCCCTACCCCGCTCAGTGACTGCCAGCTGCCGTACTAGCCTCGGCCCTTCGTTAAGGGCTGTCCACAGGGTGGGCAGGAAACGAAGAAGTGCCTTCTGATCAGGGAAAATAGGGCTTGTCGAAGGTCCCATGTTCCTGTCACGGAAGGCACTTGCTGGGTGAAGGCTACCGCAACACGTCCGAAGATCATGGTGACCGGTGACGGGCGGGGCGTGGTCGGTCATGCCGGTGCCCGGCTGCTGGCTGATCTGGCCGATACGACTGGGCTGAGCAGTGCGTTCAGCGATGCTCTCGCTGGTCTGCGGCAACGGCAGGGTGGGCACTGCCCGGGCCGGATCGCCGTGGATGTGGCCGTGATGCTCGCCGATGGCGGCGAGGCCATCGCTGATCTGGCGGTGCTGCGTGACCAGTCCGCCTTGTTCGGGCCGGTCGCCTCCGACCCGACGGCATGGCGGCTGTTGTCGCAGCTGGACGAGCCGATGCTGGCGCAGCTACGTGCCGCGCGGGCCCGTGCCCGCGAGGTCGCCTGGGCTCAGCATGCCGAAGTCCGCGGCGACCTGCCGCAGGTGTGTGTGGCCGGCCGGCAGGTCGACGGCCTGGTCCTGGACATCGACGCGTCGATCGTGATCTGTCACTCCGAGAAGGAGTCGGCGACCCGCACCTGGAAGAAGACCTTCGGCTATCACCCGTTGCTGTGCTTCCTGGACAACACCGGTGAAGCCCTCGCCGGGTTGCTGCGCGAGGGCCGGGCCGGCTCGAACACCACCGCCGACCATGTCACCGTCCTGGACCAGGCCCTGGCGCAGATCCCCGACGCCTGCCGGCACGGCACCCCGATCCTGCTGCGCGCCGATTCGGCCGGCAGTAGTCACGGCTTCCTCGCCCACATCCGGGCTCTGCGGGAGCAGCACGTGGACATCCGGTTCTCCGTCGGCGCCGCGATCACTGAGCCGGTCCGCGAGGCGATCCGCGCCGCGACCGACTGGGTCCCCGCCATCGACACCAGCGGTGAACTGCGGGAACACGCCGAGGTCTGCGAGATCACCGGCCTCATCGACGCCGCCGGTTGGCCCGCAGGGACCCGGTTCCTGGTCCGCCGGGAACGCCCGCACCCCGGCGCGCAACTGTCGCTGTTCGACACCGTCGAAGGCTGGCGGCATCAGGTCGTCGCCACTGACACCCCCGCCGGCAACGGCGGAATCCAGCACCTGGAAGCCCGCCACCGCGCCCACGCCCGCGTCGAGGACCGCATCCGCACCGGCAAGGACACCGGCTTCGGCCGGTTCCCGTCCCGACACTTCGCGATCAACCAGGCCTGGCTTCAGCTGGCCCTGACCGGCATCGACCTGATCGCCTGGACCCAAACCCTGCTCCTGGACGGCGACCTCACCCGCGCCGAACCCAAGAAACTGCGCTACCGCCTGCTGCACGTCGCCGCCCGGATCACCCGCACCGCCCGCCGGACCCGCCTCGCCATCGCCACCGACTGGCCCTGGACCGAAGCCCTGACCAGCGCATTCAGCCGACTCGCCGCACTACCACGACCCGCCAGCTGACCCCGAAGCCTCACGCCTCGACCCGCAGCACGGAGGAACCCGGCCCAGCGTCGGGCCATCAGCATGCCAGCAAACCGGCCGACCAACCCCGAACCAACATCATCGACCAACAGCTATGAACGACTGCCCAGATGAAAGACCGAGGCAAGCACACCCAGCACAAGCATGAGGTTCCGAACCACCAAAAGGAACAAGGAAGCACAATCCGCACACACGCCCACCCCGCCTATCACCTATAACTCTCTATTCATCCTGCTCGCGAGCCCCTTCACCGGCCCACGGTGGCCGGTCTCCGTTGCGGCGGGCCGGGCGGTGGCGGGTTGCGCCGCCGGGGTGGCGGGGCCTTCACCGGCCCACGGTGGCCGGTCTCCGTTGCGGCTCGGCAGCGAGCCGCGGGTTGCCCTTCACGGCTGCCTTCCTTCACCGGCCCACGGTGGCCGGTCTCCGTTGCGGCACACGCGGTGTCCGAAAGGGTGCCAAGCCGAAGTCGGACCCTTCACCGGCCCACGGTGGCCGGTCTCCGTTGCGGCTGGAGATCCGGAATGGCACCTGGAACACCCGCAAGGATCCTTCACCGGCCCACGGTGGCCGGTCTCCGTTGCGGCACTTCCGCCACCCACCCAGGAACACGCTTACCCGCCCCGCCCTTCACCGGCCCACGGTGGCCGGTCTCCGTTGCGGCGTCTGCTGGCCCGAGTCCAACCAGAAGGTCCTCCGCCCTTCACCGGCCCACGGTGGCCGGTCTCCGTTGCGGCCGGAAGCGACGAGGTGTCTCTGACCCTCGACGCCAACCCTTCACCGGCCCACGGTGGCCGGTCTCCGTTGCGGCAACAGGCACCCCCGAGGTGCTGATGCGGGAACTGGTCCCTTCACCGGCCCACGGTGGCCGGTCTCCGTTGCGGCTCGACGCGGCGAGCGACGAACAGGCCAGTGAGAATGGAGCCTTCACCGGCCCACGGTGGCCGGTCTCCGTTGCGGCGCCGCCAGGTCGACCAGGGCGTCACGCTGCCCGCGGCTCCCTTCACCGGCCCACGGTGGCCGGTCTCCGTTGCGGCACAAGGTTGACGCTCACGCCGGCACCCCCGCCCCAACACCTTCACCGGCCCACGGTGGCCGGTCTCCGTTGCGGCCCCGCCCTGGTGCGCGCGTCGGTGATCGAACCGACGACCTTCACCGGCCCACGGTGGCCGGTCTCCGTTGCGGCGGCGACAACCTGGACGGCCTGGGTAAGGCTGCGCAGGGTCCTTCACCGGCCCACGGTGGCCGGTCTCCGTTGCGGCACCGCCGTGCACCGGGAGCGGAACCCGGACGCACCCCCCTTCACCGGCCCACGGTGGCCGGTCTCCGTTGCGGCCGCAGACCCGTGCCGAGCTACTCGCCCGCCTCCGCGCCCCTTCACCGGCCCACGGTGGCCGGTCTCCGTTGCGGCTGCCAGCGGGCGTAGATGCCGCGCTGACCTGTCGGCGTCCTTCACCGGCCTGCGGTGGCCGGTCTCCGTTGCGGCTGCCAGGCCAGGCATGCGCACACCGTGTTGGGTGCACTTCCACCGGCCCATGACGGCCGGTCTCCGTTTGCTGCGCCCCGGCGTGGAGATCCCCGCCGAGATCATCGTCGACCTTCACGGCCATGGCTGTCGGTGACCAATCGTGCTTTCATCACAGCGTCAACGCCGCTGGTCAACTACTAGTAGGAAGTTGGCTTCAGCCTTAGAGCGACCGGCAGTAGGTGTTACTTGAGGCGGCGTGTGGTGGGTCGGGTGTCCCATCGGTAGTGGGTGCGGGCGCGTTGGATGAGTTGACGGATCGTGACTATCGCGGCGGCGAGGTAGAGGTAGAAGTCGATGGTTTGGGCGTTGCGGTCGGTGCAGCGGCGGATCTTGCCGAAGCCGTTCATCCACGAGTTCGTCCGCTCGACCACCCAGCGTCTGCCGATCTGGACCGGGGCGGGTATGCCTTTGCGGGCGATGTCGGGGTGGAAGCCGATCTCTTCGAGTAGGTCGCGGGTGCGGTTGCTGTCGTAGCCGCGGTCCAGGTGTGCGGTGACATGGTCGGGCCAGTAGTGGCGTAGTTGGCTGCTGCATGCGGCGAAGGTGTCGCGTAGCAGTGGGGAGTCGTGCCGGTTGGCGGGGGCGCCGGTGATGCCGAGGGGGATGCCGTGGCCGTCGACGCCGGTGGAGCGTTTCATGCCGCCTTTGCCGCGGTCGACCGGTGACCGGCCGGCTCGCTGGCCGCCGCAGGGTGCTTTGGTGATCGCGCCGTCGGCGCTGACGTCGGCCAGGTCCAGACCGATCATGCGGTCGTAGGCGTCCAGGGCCAGTTCGTGGACCATAGGCTGAGCCGAAACTCCGATTTCCTTTGACGGTGTTCTTGCCCGCCCGCCCAGCGGCACCATCATCGGTCATCTTTCTTACCTACTCCAAGACGGTTTCGGTTGCCGTACACGACCTGGCTGTTGGTCGCGGACCCGAACGACCTGTCGCCCTTGACTCGATTGACGCCCGGGCGACTGCTGACCGTTGAACGACTCGATGAAGCTGGGCTCATCGGACGGATCCAGGTAAGCCAAGTCACCACCAAGGCAATCGCCGCGACCACAAGGCCAGCGACGGCGACCCAGTAGGCACCTGCTGTGCGGTCCTGTTTCCACAGGACAGCTCCGAAGATCACGGCGGCCGCGAGGACCGTCAGCGGCCCACCCACGACGGCCACCTTACGTGCATTGGACATCTGCCCATAGTCACCTACCCCCGCAATGAGTGGTAGCACCCCAGGGCCCACTGCCGGCGTCAGCGGCCGAGGATGGAGTCGTAGTCGCCCAGGTAAAGACCGTCCTCACACTACGCTGCGGGCGATGCGCAACTTACACCGCTGGCCGATGTGCCGGATCGGTCAGCGGCGGCAGCCGTGTGAAACCACGCCAAGACGGAGGTGCCAGGAACCCGTGGGGGTTGAGGCGAGATCCACGACGGCCACAACCGAAAGCGGGTATGTCATCGGCCCAGCGCCGTCCTCGGTGGCGGGCGAGGTGAAGCCGGGGTCGGTCCGGGCTACGAAGCAGAAGATCAACATCTACGTGGACTTCACGTCGGAGGGCACTGCACGTCCACGGGGGGCGGTCGAGGTGTTCGTCGACGGCATGTCGGTCGGCACGACGACTATCAACCCAGCCGGCAAGAGCAAGGTGCAAGCCGGGCCGTTCCCAACTGCCGGCGGACGGACCGTCACCGCAAGCTACAGCGGCGACGACCACTCCGCCCAGCACCTCCGATCCGGCGCTCCGCCAACGTCCCGCAAGGACATGGGCGTCGAGTCGGCAGGCCCACTCCGCCGGCTCCATCGAAGTCAGGCATCGCGATTCGCGGACCAACGCCAGCCGATGTAGAGCAACAATGGCCACGGTCCCGGAGGAACAATCTCATCGTCACCATGACCAGCAGCAACCCGACAACGCAATAGCTCCGACTGAGTTATGCCGCCAGCAATTCGGAGACCTACCGAATCCGTTAGCCTGCCGCACGGTCATGCCGAGATTCCAGATGGCCCCCCCACCCCTTGATAGTCCTCCAACAGACCGACCAGAATCTCCGTTAGTTCTGCGTCGACCCCATCAGGAATCTGGTTAATTCCGATATCACCCCCGAGAATCGCAGGCACTTTTGTTGACGCAATGACATAAGCCCAATGAAGGCTTGACTCGCGATTGAGGAGCCGAGCGGCAACGAAATCCCCAAAATCAGACAAGGGAGCTCCATCAAATGCAGCGTTGTAGCCTTCCACGAACGCAACCGCCGTGGAGAAACGATCGTCGATCAAATACATCCTGCGTCGACGACGGAGGTGGAAGCATAAGTCAGGCAGGTTCACGATCGGTCACCCCACCGGCGTAAATGAAAGATACTCGCCATACTGCCACTGGGCACGATAGGCATCTAGTGGCATGCCCGCTCGCCCGGTAAACCCGTCGTAAACGGTACCCTCCTTGATTACGGCGTAGTGCTCATACCACTTGCCTGCAGGATCACGCACCGACGGCCCTAGCTTCGGGGCACCGTATGCGTCCTTGATATGGACGATATCGCCTCCGATCATCTTCTGAATTTCCGTCGCGCAGGCTTTGCAATTGTCCATGGTTGGCACAGGCCAACCGTTAGAGCCGATTTTGCAAGCCGGCCCGGTGTTATGGACCAGCACCGGTGTGGCGCCCGCGAGAACATGGTACGTGTGGATGCCGGTGACCGTGAGGTTGTAGGCGAGGGCGCGCCGCGACGACTGCGATATCTCTGCGGTGACCCGCGGGCTGCTGCCGTCGCGGGCAACTAGCTGGTCTCCTCGCCGAAGGGAGCCGGCGTTCCGCCACTCGCGGTGTGTTTCGTTCCAGAATGGGTGGTCTTCGGTGGTTGCGATGCTGGCACCTTCAACCAGAAGGGTACGAAGGTCGTCTTCGTGGACCCAGACATGGGTGACCTTGCGCTTGCCGCTCTGGCCGGTCTCTGGATCGCTTGCTTGGACCTCGTCGCCAACCTTGAGTTCGCTGATTGGTTTGGTTGTTCCGTCTGCCAGCAGGACTTTGGTTTCGCTGCTAAAGCTGCATAGGGCTCTCGCTCCGTCAACGGCGTTGTCGGCGCCACGGATTGCCTTGTAAGCGATCTTTAACATAACGAAGGGGAGGAAGTTTGCCGCCGTCCAGGCGCAGCCCGAGATGCTGCCTTGGGTGCAGTCTCTTGCGTCGGCGTAGCCGCTGGCCTGCGCGATGAATTCAGCTCCCGCTTCAATTCCGCCAGGGTCGGACTCTTTGCAGGCCCTTGGGTTGTTGTTGCACCAGACCCGCTGGAGCATTTCGTCCTTGCGGAACGACGGAAGATCGTCGTAGTAGACGCCGAACATGAAGAATGAAAGGAAGTTGGGCGTCCATATCTCGGCAACGCCATCTTCTCCACCGAGAGGTGAATTGCCAATGTCAGGCTTCTTCCCTCCACCGCCTCCGCCACCACCACTACCGCCGCCACCACCACCGCCACCGTTACCGCCACCGTTACCGCCGCCGTTGCCGCCGCCGTTGCCGGGAGAGGTTTTGGGTGCGGTCCGTTTGCAGTCGCTGTCTTCGCATGGGATGAAGCCGGTGGGGTCGGCGAAGGTGGTGGGGTTGTTCTTGGCGTAGCTGTAGGCGTTCCATTGTTGGGGGTCGGTGAGGTCCTGGATCGGGTCGACGCTGATGAAGCGGCCGAGGGTGGGGTCGTATTCGCGGGCGCCGAGGTGGGTGAGGCCGGTGTCGTCGCGGGTGCCGCCGACGAAGCCGCGGGTGCCGAGGAAGATGGATGGTGGGGTGGTGCGGTCTTCGCCGTATGGCAGTATCCGCTTGCGGCTCGTGGTCAGGTCATCGGCGTTGATCTGGACTTGCTCGGTGCCGTGGAGGTCTCCGCCGCTCCAGACGAGGCCGGTGTGGGTACGGACGGCAATGGTGCGGCCCGCGGCGGTGTAGTAGCGGGTGCCGTCGGTTTGGGTGGCGCCGGCGGCAAGGGTGAGTTCGGTGGCGCCCAGGTAGAGGGTGGTCTTGTCTGGCGCACGGCTGATCAGCCGGTTGCCCTCGCTGTCGTAGATGTACGTGGTTTCGTCGGTGCCTTCGGTGACGGTGTCGAGTCGCCCTTCGGCGTCCCACGCCAACTGCTGCGCCACGCCGGTTTCCGTGTGGCGGGTCAGCGTGAACCCGCCTGAGTCGTAGGTGAAGGAGCGGGTGGCCGTCGCGGCGAGGGGGCCGGTGGCGGTAGCGCTGGTGAGGGCGTGGGGCCGGCTGGAACCGGGGGTGGGGTGGGTGTAGGTCCAGACGGTGTCGCCGGCGGGATTGTGGTCGGTCTGCTTGGTGCGGTTGCCGACGGTGTCAAACTCCCAGGATCGCCAGTACGGGTCGATACTGCCGCCCCGGTGGGGTGACTGGTCGCAGGCAGTGGCGGATGGGGTGCTGCCGGTCCAGGCGTTGGTGAGCTGGCGTAGCGGGTCGTAGCGGAAGCACTCGACCTGGTCGGCGGTGCCGTCGGTGCTGCCAAGAGTGGAGCTGATGTTGCCAATGGCGTCGTAGCGGTATGCGGTGGCGTATTTGGCGGTGAAGGTGCCGGGGCTATTTTCGAGGTCGATGCTTGTGGCGTCGAGCCGGCCGGTCTGCTGGTCGATGGTGTTCGTCAGTCGTACCCGCTTGCCGGTCGCGCCGAGAAGGAGTTGGTGGGTGGGGCCGTAGGCGTAGTAGCTGGTGGCTGCGACGTAGGGGTCGACGCCGGCCATGGTGGTGGGGTAGCCGTTGTTGTCGTACCCGTAGGTGATGGTTTCGGCGGGTAGGCCCCCTGCAGCTGCTTGGCTGCTGCTGGTGAGGTGTCCGGCCTTGTCGTAGGTGAGGGTGCTGGTGTAGGTGCCGGCGAGCGCACCTTCGGCGGCCGGAATGGTGACAGCGGTGCCGCTGGGCTGGTAGCGGTCGGTATAGCCGGTCACGGCGATGGTGTAGTTGCCACCGACATCATGACGGGTGGAGGAGGTCAGCTGTCCCTTGGCGACGCTGTCGTAGATGTAGCTGGCGAGTTGGGTGCCGGTGCCGACATCGCCAGCCCATCGGGCGGTCACGCGTGACTTGCCGTCGTATTGGACCGAGATCTTCTGTCCGCGTCCGTCGAGGGTGTAGGCAAGTCTGCCGGCGGTGTCGTAGTGGGTGGTGCTGGTGCCGGAGTCTGGGTCAATCTTTTGGGTGATGCGGCCGGCGAGGTCGTAGGTGTTGGTCCAGATGTTGCCGGCAGGGTCGACGGCCTTGGTGAGCTGGTTGAGGAGGCTATAGGTGTAGGTGGTGCTCTGGTAGGCGTTCGGGTCTGTGGCCGAGGTGTACTGGTCCAGGCGGGTGACGTTGCCTCGGACGTCGGTGTGGCTGACCGTCTTGGTGCCACCGGCTGGCGGCACGGTCATGATGCGGTCGCCGTAATACGTGGTGGCCGTCTGGCGCCACGCCGTACCGAGTTTCTTGTCCACCTGGAGAATGGGCCGGTTCAGGTGGTCGTAGCTGGTCTCGCGGGTAGCCGGAACGGTGGCCAGGCTCGGGTTGACCAACCCGGACCCTGCCGCTGAACTGTTGTGGAAAGGGCTGGTGGAAACGGCGGCGTTGCCGCGGGCGTCGTAGGTGGTGGCGGTGACGATCCGCCCACCATTCGGGCCTGGCTCTTGGGTTTCCCTGCTTTGTCCAAGACCGTTCACGTACTGGAACGAGGTCAGGTAGACAGGGCTGCCATCGTTTGACTGCAGCGTCTCGCTCTTGGTCCGCGCCGGGGTCGTCGGCTGTCCGATGCCGCTGGAGGTGATCTGGTAGCTGAACCGCAGCGACGGCACCCCGGAGGACTTCGCCTGCCCCGGCAGATACACCTCCGCCAGGCGGCCGAGCGGGTCGTAGACCAGGTCGGTGACCTTGCCGTTCAGGTCAGTGATCTTCGACGGTTGACCGGTGTGCCGGTCGATCACAGTGGTTGCGGTGTGGTTGAAGCCGCTACCGGCAGTACTGGTGACCCCGTTGTCCGGCCAGTTGACAACGGGGCTGTAGCTGGTCGTGGTAGTCAGTCCGGCGGAGTCCGTCGAGGTACGGATCCGACCCATGTTGTCGTAGATGCTACGGCCGCTGGAGACATAGGTGGTCGGGTTGGTGTAGGTGCGAATCTCCGCGACGTTCCCATCGAACGGGGCCTGGGAGCCTTCGACGGTGTAGGTGTCGTAGAAGGTCACCGTGCGGGACAGCAGTGTTCCCGAGCCACAGGTGTCACCAGACCAGGTTTCCACCCGCTCCGGGAAGTCGATCATGTAGTAGGAGTTCGGTGCGTTCTGCTGGGCGTACGTGTAGGAGGTGCAGGTGTTGTCCGCGACCCCTACCTGGTTGTACTGGTGGAACCGGATCGGCAGCCCGTACGTGCTCTCGTAGATGGTCTTCTCTTCGCTGTGCCGCCAGCTACCGTCATCCAGCTTGACCCGGGTGTTCTCCAAGCCGAGTCGGACTTGGCGGGGGTTGGCGTAGCCGGGGCCGTTGAAGCTGCCTTGGATGATGTGGTCGTAGCGGGTGCTTTCGACCTCGGTGTAGGACGCGTTGGCCGGGTTGGCGTTGTAGGTGGTCATCCGGTAGTGCCGGGTCTGCAGCGTCCGGCCGGCGCGGGCGTAGTGGTCGTCGTAGGTGTTACCGGCGTAGTCGGTGACGGTGGTTTGTTTGATGCCGCCGCCGCTGCCGGGGTCATAGATGTCGTGGTACATACCGCGGAAAAAGTTCGACATCCACACGGTGTACTTCGACGGATCGGTGCCGGAGCCCTGCAGCACCCGGACACGGTTGTAGCCGGCAAAGATGCTCCACGACTCGTACTCGTCAGGGACGAGCGGGTTGTTGGGGTTCTTCCACGCCGGTTTCCCGACGGTGTAGTCGTACTGGGTGACCTGGTCCGGCGATCCACCCACCTGGTCTTTCACCACGATCTTCTTGACAAGGTACTTGTGGAAGATGCCGAACCCTGGGTCCGCGCCCGGTGGTGAGTGGAAGATCGGGTAGCAGTCCTCGGTGTTGACGTCCCAGTTACCCACCTTGCCGTTGTGCCAACTGTTGTAGCCCGCCTTGTCGGAGCCGCCCTGCGGACACGGCTCCTGCGTGCCGTACGTGATCTCCGTCCGACCACCGAAGCCGTTACGGACCACCAGCAAACGCGGCATCCGCATCGCCGACACACCCAGACCGTCCTCGTCGAAGTCGACCCGGCCGTCACGGAAGCTCGGCTGCACGCCGTCGACGTAGTCGAAGTCCACCGGCGGCAAGTCGATCTTGTTCGCGTCCGCACCGATCAACCCGATCGGCCGCACGTAGTCCAAGACGAACGTCCGCTCGGTCAGACCGGTCGGGTTCGACACCTTGTACCGCAACTGCACCCGGCTGATGTTGTTCCACGCCGCAGTACCCGCGTTCCACTGGTACGACGTCACCCGGTCCAGGATCCTGCTGGTGAAAAACGACTGGGTGTAATTCCCACACGACGACGACCCACAGACCAAGTCACCCGGCACGTCGGGGTAGGAGTTCGGGTTCGACGACAACGACGGACACGCCGCCGGCTCGTTGTTGAACGGATCATCCTCGGCCGTGCGCTCCACACACCGGTGCGCCCACCCGAGAACCACCTTCCCGACCGGCACCGCACCCGCCTCGGTGACGTTCTTCGCGTACTCGATCTCCGACAGGTACCCGCCCCGGTCGTACTCGAGGATCGAGCCGCTCAACGCCCGCTTGTAGTAGTTCGTCTCCCGCGTCCAGTGCAGATACGTCTCGTTCTCGTTCGCGTCACGAACCCGATCCAGGTTCCACCGCCACGGATCCCGACACGACGCCGGATACACATCGTGGCAAGGCTCCCCGGCCTCGTCGCCGAGGAACGACATCTTCCACACCGAGTCCCGCACGAACCCGAACCGGTACTCCGTACCGTCCTGCGTCCACACCTTCCAATAGCCGTCGTCCTCAGCCCCACCCGCAAGGAACTCCACCCGCCACCCGAAGTCGTCGACCGGCTTCCACACCCCGGCGGTGGTCTTCACGATCTGCGTCGACTGGCCCTGCAGCGAGATCGTGATGTGTGAGGCGGTCACGTCGTTGGTGGCCGCCTCACCGTCCTCACCGTCCGGGGACTCCCAGCACATCTCCGTCTTGTGCGTCCGGCACGGCTTGTACGTCCGCTCGACATATCCCGGCGAGTACGACCAACCCAACCCCACCGGACCCGACTGGTTGTTCGTACCGTGCGTCATCCCATCCACGGCAGAGGAGCTGTACGACAACTGCAGGCCCAGCGTCTGCCCGTACGGCAGCGGCGGCTCCGGCAACGGATACGAGTAGGTGAACGACCCCGAGCTCTCCCCCACCTGCCACGACCCCGACGGCTTCAAGTCCGTCGCCGTGTACGAACCCGTCGACCCGCCGGACGCCGACGACGCCAGTGCATACACGCCGGTCGACTCGACCGTCGACTCCGCCGCGAAGCCCTCGAACACACCGGTCCGGCTACCGGCCGATGTCGCGTCGCCGCCGACCTCCACCACCGCCGTCAACGTCTTCGCATGCGGATCGTTCTTAGCCGACACCCACACCGGATCCGCCGAACACTCCGGCACCTCCGGCGTAGTCGCCGCACACCCCGGCAACCGCACCAACGTCAACCGGTCAGCAAACGAACCCCCATACGCCTGCGCGAAATCCGAGTAGTCAACAACGACCTGCACCACACCCGCCGCCGCCGACCCGTCCGCCCGGGCAAGCGAGTACAACGGGCCCGCGTTACCCAACGCCACCGACGCCGCCCGGTCAAACGACCGCACCCGCACCGACCCCACCTCAACAATCGCCAGGCCTCGCCCCGACACACCCTCACCCGTAGGCGCCTCGCTGGCAGGCTCGACCGTCAGCCCAAACGCTTCCCGGTCCCCGGCGTCACCCTGAAGGTCGAGGACCGCCTCACCGCCCTCGGGAAACTTCCCCGCGGGAAGGGGATCCGTCACCGTGACCTCGTCATCCGGATCCGGATCCTGCGCCGCCTGCCGCAACGCCACGCTCGCCACCGACGTGGATTCACCCGGCTCCACCGCTGGCGCCGCCGCAACCGCCGGCCCACGCAGCTGCACCACCGGCAACAACCCCAGCAGCACCGCCACGGCCAAGGCTGCGGCCCTGACCCTCCCCCGCGCACCAAATCGGTCGAACGCAGTGCCACCACGGCGGTCAGCAAGCATCACGGCACTCCCCGTCAATAGAGAAAGTGATCGACACGCTAGACACCCCCGACCCCGGGCACAAGAGCGTGATCGACACCGATAGGAGCAACGTCCACCAGGGACAATTACTCTCCGCACGCGACCGCGTGCTCAGGCCCGGTGCAGCGGCCGCCCACTAGCGCCACAAAACTCGCACCAAGCCCATCTCGCCGCAGCAATCCCGCCTACACGCTCACGCAAAGCGATCTTCAGCGAATCTTCAGTTGGCGGAAAGATCACGGCAGCAGATGACGAGCCTGGTGACCGGCGGGACCGGCATCGAGTCGAAGTGGTTTAGCTACGGGCAGGGTCGCCAGGTCCAGTGTTCCCTTCCACTCGATTCCACCTGGCCTCGTCCGCTCCGCCCGCTTGCAGCACAGTCTTAACGAGCCGCTTGGGCTGGTGCACCGACGGTGCTGCGGCTATGTGACTGGTGTTAAACGGCGGTTGACCAGGTTCTTGGTCGACCGCCGTTGTCGCGTGGGTGGTGTCGGTTTGGTGCGCTGGTTTGAGGGTTGCGGGTGCTGAAGCCGTTGCTGGGGCGGCGATGCAGGCTTTTCATGGCGTTTGTCGGGTGGGGTCAGTGGGGGTGTGTGGTCCTCAGGCGGGGTTGAGGGCCCAGCCGTGGTGGGTGTGGGTGAGGCCGAGGGTGGCGAGTCGGGTGAGGTTGACGGCGGCGGCGAGGAGGGTGAAGTCGGCGGCGACGCGGTGCCGGCCGCGTACGCGGGCGCGTCGGCCGCCGTGGCGGCGGCGCATGAGGTGGGCGATTTTGCGTTCGACTTTGGGTCGGGTGGCCCGGTAGTCGGCCTGCCAGGTGGGATCTTGTTGGCGGGTGGCGGTGAGGTGGGCTTCGTGGTGGCCGATGGTGATGCTGCGGCCGGTCTTGGAGTCGGTGCACTGCCCGCGTAGAGGGCAGGTGGCGCAGGCGGCGCCGAAGTCGGCTTTGCCGGCGTGGCGGGCGTGGCTCTTGACCGGCCGGATCGCGATGGTGGTGCCGGCCGGGCAGGTCACCGTGGCGTCGCGGAAGTTGATCTCGAAGCGGTCCTTGGTGAACTTCCCGGTCGGGGCGACCGGTGGTTGGACCTTGGTTTTGATGTCGATCCCCGCTGTGTCGAGCTGGTGCAGGACCTCGCCGGCGCCGTAGGCCGCGTCGCCATAGACGGCGGTGTCGTCGGTGGTGGCGGTGGCCGGGTCGGTGAGGTCGGCGATGAGCCCGGCGACCGGTTCGACGTCGCCTGCGTTGCCGGCGGTGACCGCGGTCGCGGTGATGACCTCGACGTCCGGGTCGACGGCGATGTGGCCCTTGTAGCCGTCGAAGCCTCGGTGGTTGGTCTTGTGCCCGTGCCGGGCCTCGGGATCGACGGTGGAGATCACCCGATCCGGGGCGACCTTCCGAGCGATCCGCAGCGTCCCGTCGTCGCCGGCCTCCAGGTCCTGACCGAGGACCGTGGCCAGCAGCCGCATCGCCTGACCGGCCGGCTCGGGCACATCGGTGAGCCCGTCGAGGACGGCGAGCAGGGCGTAACCGTCGCGTGCGCGGGAGTCCACCAGGGCGTCGCGGGCGGTCTTGTCGTCCCAGTCGATGACCGGCTTGCCGGTGCTGCGGTAGTCGTCACCACTGGACAGCACGGCCCGTAGCCGCCCGGCCAGGTCACCGTCGGTGGCGGCGAGCAGACCCCGGATCGCTGAGCGGATCAGGGTGATCGTGTCCATCGTCGCGACCGCGTCATACAGAGGCGTGGAGTCCAGGACCCGCCGCCGGCCCAGCAGCCCGGCGGCCCGGGCGGCGTCCAACGCCACCTGGAAGATCCGGTCCGGGCGCTCCGATCGACGCAGCCGTTCCCGCATGTCGACCAGCACCGTGTGAGCGAACCCCACTCGACCCGCACCATCCCAGCCGCCCACTCCGGCGGCGTAACGCCAGCGGGCGTCGAACGTGAACCGGTCCACCGCCTCCCGGTCCGACAGCCCTTCGAGGCGTTGCAGCACCATCACCGCCACCACCGACGGCGGCACCGACCGGCGACCCACCGCCGCGAACAGGTCGGTGAACAACCCGTCCGGGAACAGCGTCTCCGGATGCTCATGCAGAAACGCGAAGATCGAGTTCGCTGGTAACGCCTCGTCGCAGAACCGGCTCACCGGATCCAGCAGGTCCAGCTGCTGTGAAGCCACACCCAACGCCACACCAGCAAACTAGCGGAGGATCTCTTGCTTGCTGAGGCCTTCGGTGATGCGTCGTTGCTGGTAGATGCGGGTGCGTTGGTCGTAGCGCAGGCGGCAGGGTGCGATGGTGTGCAGGGCGTGGTTGGCGCCGCGGTGCTCGCCGAGCCCGGCCTTCGCCCACGACCGCAGTCGGCGGCGGATCGTGCGGTCGGAGCAGGCATCGGATGCGACACGCTCGTAGCCGGAGCCGTGGACCAGAGCGGCGATGACGTGCTCGAACACGACTCGGTCAGGGATCCGACGGCGGTGGCAGCCCAGCGGGTGCGTCGGGTCGAACTCGGGTTGCTCAGGCCACAAGGCGGCGAACTGGACCCAGACGGGCTCGAACAACGAAGATGGCAGCGCAGGCACGGGACTCCATCGGTCACGAAGCGTAGAGAACTCCGATGATCAATGGACCCGTGCCTGCTTGCTACCCCGGGGTCCCCATCGCCCACACCCCCGACCTACTGCCGGTCGCTCTTATTCGCCGTCGTCTTGGCGTTGCCACGCTGCGCTATCCAGCCAGGGACGAAAGCACGGCGACTCCGGGGTTGTGGTGGATCGGCGTCAGCAGCATCTGACTCAGGCAGCCCCGCTCAGGGGACCGATCGGAGTCGGCCGCTTCAACGTCACATCCGCCCTTCAAGTTGAATATGGTACCGGTGGGAGGAGGCAGTGAGTGGAGATCAGGACCATCGGTGGGCGCCGGGCAACCAACCGCCGTGGCGCGGCCGAGTACCTAGGCATCCCGCTGAACACGGTCCGGATCAAGTCCAGTCCTGCGCAGCGTGGCCAGACGGGCTGGCCTGAGCCCCTTGGCGAGCGATTGGACGATCAGGACTGGTTCGCCCTTGACGACCTAGACGCATACCGCAAGAGGTCCAGGCCGGTCCTTCCCCCACCACCGCAGCTGGAGGATCCGGAGCGCGTGATCGGCGTGTCCGACTTCGCTCGCCTGAGAGACATAGCGTTGGAGACCATCAAGACATACGTCAAGCTCAGCCTTGACGACTGGCTGGCCGGGCGCCCCGGCTATCTGCCTCGTCCACTCTCCCTACAGGCACCCTATCAATGGCGGCTGGGTGACGCCGTCGCCTGGAGCTTCCCGACCGAACGTCGCACGAGCAGCGGCCGGCCTCCCGGCAGGCGTCCGACGACCGCAGATCTTCGACGTGTCCTAGCAGCGACAGCCGCGGGAGAGCCGAAACCTACCGCCCGACAGCTCGCCGCCCTGCTGTCCGCGGAATTCGACCCTCCGGTCAGCCTCCAAACGGTGTATCGCCTCATAAGACGGCTACGCCAGGAGAACGACGCCGCAGCCCGCCAGTCGGGCGACTAACCAACCCCTCCCCCGCCCTTCCTGCGCCAACGCCGAACCTCGGGCAAGCTGTGGAGACAGGGGTGGTAACGCCTGCTCGGCACAATCATGAGTAGGCGCGCGACGGTGCGCCTGATGATGCTCCTGAGCGAGCGACGCGGGGGCGAGCCTTCGTTGCGGGGACCTGTCCGCGCGACGTCGGGGCTTGCAGCCACGCTCCGGGGGCATCATTATATAGTCAGGTGCGGCTCGACAGCGGAAGGACGAAGGCGTGCCCCTCAAGCAACTCAAGGCCATTCGCTGGGCCGTGCGCGCCACGCTCGCCCTCGGCGTGATCGCCTCCACCATCGCCAACATCCTGCATGCCGACCCGCACCCGATCAGCCAAGCCATCGCGGCCTGGCCGCCCCTGGCACTCCTACTCACGATCGAGCTGATCTCCCGCGTCCCGGTACATCGTCGTGCACTGGCCGCCATCAGGCTCATCACGACGGCGATCATCGCGGGAATCGCAGCCTGGGTGTCGTACTGGCACATGGTCGCCGTCATCGGACGGTACGGCGAGACAGGAGCTGGCCCCTACCTCATACCTCTCACCGTCGACGGCCTCGTGATCGTCGCCTCCGTGTGCCTGGTCGAACTGGGTGGCCGAATCCAGGCAGCATCAGCAACGTCACCGCCAGTCACAGACGCGTCCGGTCGGCCCGATGCCGCCGGCAGCGACGGATCACCTGCAGTGACCGGCCCCGGCACTGCACGTAGCGACCACTCGACGGGTCAGCCCCAGGACAGGCGCGAGACGGCCACCTCGAAGCAGGAGTCCAAGTCCAGCCTGCCCCCAAGGCATCTCAAACCGCGACGCCCCGCAGCTTCGAAAACGCCTGACGATTCCAGTCCTGAGCCTGCCGGCGGCAACCGCGAGGTCAAGGTGCCGCAGACCGCAGACGCCTGCGCCCGCTGGGTGGCCTGCTGGATCAGCATGCGAAAGGACGGTTTGGAAAGCGGGCCTATCAGCCTCGGCTTCGAGGAAGAGGCCAGGAGTCGATACGGCTGGGGCGTCAAACAGATTCGCGACGTGCGCCACGCCGCTACCAGCGGCCGTCTTCGTGAACAGGCAAACCTCCTCGGTGTCGCCCTTCCGCCCGAGTATGTCGATGATAGTGGGGAACTGGCGATGTCCCAGTGAACGCCGGCCAAGGGGCCGGCCAGCACCGGGCATGTTGGCACCCAGCACATCGGGCACGGGCATTGGGCGAGGTAGCCTTGGGTGACTCGTCACCTCGTATCGTCAACTGCGAGTGATGGGGGGTGGGTGGAGTCACCCCTGTTGGCACCGAGAACTCGTCCGGTCGACTGACTCGGGGTCTCGATAGCGTCGAAGATGGCTGGGTCGACTTCGCGCTGCCCCGTTCATCCGTAACTACCTGGGCACGTTCACCCGTACGCCGACACCAGCCGCCGTCGACCCGTCGGCCGTCGCTGTTGTCCTGTCCCAGTGCAGCTGACAACGTTGGCGCGGTTGCAGCCCCGGCTTTCGCCGGAACTCGGGCATCGCAAGCAGGGCCTGCACGGCGGTTCGGCTAGTTCCTTGCTCTCGCTCACCCAGCGCGCTGCCGGTGGTCGTCGTGCGAGTCTGGAGGAGCGCCCGTGTCAGTGGCCAGTTGGGATTCCCCGGTGGCGGCCAGTGCGCGGGAGCCCATCTGGCCGCGCATGTTCACCGAGCGTCAGCAGTGCTTCCTCCGCCGCTGACATCGACGACCGGCGCTCTGGAAATCGATGGCCGACGGTCCCGGCCCTTGGCAGAATCATGATCTTGTGGACGCCCCGTCATTTCAGCTTCAGAGGTTCTCACTGAACCAGTGCCGGTTCCCGACATCGTCGCGGCGTTGGCCGGTGATGCCGCCATCACCCCGGTGTGGCGCAACAAGCTCGGCGGCCTGACCTTCGGTCTGGACGGGGGCGACGGGGCGCCAGATATGTCAAGTGGGTCGCTGCCGGAACCCCCGAGATCGACCTGCCCGGCGAGGCCGAGCGGCTGGCGTGGACGCAGCGCTGGGCGGCCGTCCCACCGGTCCTTGGCCAGGGCGCCGATGCTGAGGGCGCCTAGCTGGTCACCGCGCGGCCTTGCAAGCGCCGGCCTCGCCGCGCTGCGGGCCGAGCGCCCCGGCTTGTCCTGGCACACCTTCGGGGGTCACTTCCGTAGTTCACAACCATTCTGGGCAGCCGTGAGGGCTGATGTGCCCAGCGGCTACCACCAGCGCCGCACCTGTCCACACCTCGGGGCCTGAACGCTGAACTCACCCTCCGATACCCGGTCCTGTCGGCTGACAGGGGTGCACTGCAGTCCGGCAGCAACCTGCTCAACAACGCAGAGCGCGCCGCCGCCTTGACGGGTGGTGATCCGACGTGCGGGGACGGGAGGGCAACGCAGAGCGATGTGGCTGTGACATTGTGACCACCAGATCTGCGCTGATGGATCTGTCGTTCGAGACAAGCGAAGGTGGGCGCGTGGGCACCACTGAAAAGGATGACCAGGCAGTGGCAGAACGGGACGCAGCGGAACCTGTCAAGTCAAGTGAGACGTTTTCGTGGTTAGGTGTTCTGTAGATTTG
>NZ_PNOZ01000061.1:0-36241 GCF_002879555.1 Verrucosispora sp. ts21
AGCGCCGATGGTACTGCACTCGGGAGGGTGTGGGAGAGTAGGACACCGCCGGACATTCTTCGTTTGAGGGCCACCCCTGTTGGGGTGGCCCTCAAACGTATATCCACCCGGGCATTCTCTGGCTTCGAGCTGGGAGGGACGAAGGCGGCCAGGATTCGCGGGATCGCCACGCCGGTGTCGTCGCGTGCCAGAAGGCCGCTGGCCGCAGTCGTTACCTGGGAGGGGCGGGTCAGGCGCCAGTCCAGTCCAGTCCTGCCCGCGGCCCGCCCAGGCCGCTGCGGTTTGCCGTGTGGTGTTCAGGGCGTCGTGTGGTGTGGTCAGGGTTCTAATGACCCCGGGCCGGGTCATGACGCCACGCCATGCCACAGCCGGCGACGCCACGCCATGCCACAGCCGGCCTGGCTCGCGTCCCGCGAAGTGGTGTAGAGCCGAGAGTCGTGTAGCAGCCGTGAGCCGCTGCTCGTCTCTACCTGAACCCCTTTGCTCTGCTTCAACCTACGCAACAGCCAGCGGCGGAAACCAGTGCGTGGGTTGAAGCAGAGCAAAGGGGAGTCCGAGCACAAGGGCGAGGGACCCGACCCGACCTGACCCGACCGTGGGTGTCAGGGGAGCCGGGGAATCTCCACGGACAAGGTTGGAGCGACGGTTCGCCGTTGAGGTTGAGACCAGGTGCGTCTCGGGGTTGTCGCCGCGAGGTCGTCGTCCGGTATCCGCCGAGGGTCAGGCAGGTTCCTTGGCGCAGATGAAGCGGGGCTCCGCGTCGTAGGTCCAGGTGAACTTCTCCCGCTTGACGACTTTGCCGTCCTTCTTGATGACGCGGAAGGCGTCCTGGGTGAAGCCCTGGCTGCCGTTGGCCGGGATGCAGGTGGGGCCCGGCTCCAGGTAGACGGTCCTCGGGGAGGTGATGTTGCGGCGGGGGCCGTACTCGGTTTTGACGCTGTCCCAGATCTTCGTGCTCCAGATCGAGACGGTGATCGAGTTGGCGGTGTACGAGGTGTCGATCAGTACGCCGTACTCGGTGTTGTTGCGGAATTTGAAGTCGAGGTTCGGCCAGAAGATCGTGGACTCGATGACGGCCGGGTAGCGACTGAAGTAGTACGAGTGCGGCTTGTGCTCGACGTCCTCAAGGCCGGCGTAGTACGTCGCGTTGAACAGGGTGGTGGTGAACTGCGAGGTGCCGCCACCGACCCCGGGCACCAGCTTGCCGTCGAGGATCACCGGCGCGTCGCGGTAGCCCTGCGCGTATCCGCGCTCCCCGGTGTGGCCGTTGAGCGAGAACGTGTCGCCGGGCAGGACCACGGTGCCGTCGACGTGCTTGGCGATCGTCACGATGTTCTGGCTACGCGGCGACGACAGGCCGCCGGTGAAGTACGTGGTGAAGGAGGAGACCTTCTCCTTGATCCCCAGGCCGGAGATCTTCTCGGCGGTGACCTTCGGGGTGACCGGCTTGAGCTCGGCGGAGATCGTACGGTCGTCGGTGCGGGGTAGGACGGCCAGCAGATCGCCGCGGAGCTTGCCGATGTCCACCTGCTTGCCGGCGCGCCCGTCGACCACCTTCGGTTTGCCGCCGGAGATGGTCATCGTGGCGTTCTTCGGCGCCACCTCGACCTTGTCGAGACGGTCGCCGAGGGCCGACCTGAGCTTCTTGGCGTCCACGCTCGGGGTGAGCTTGCCGGCCTTGTCGGCCTTGAACTGGAGGCTCTTGGCGATCGCCTGCGGCGGAATGGTCACCGTGCCCCGGTCGGTGGTCAGCTTGACCGGTGCCGCGACCGCCGGCTTGGCCAACTCCTCCACGAGGCGGTCCACCTCGTCGGCGGAGGTGACCGGGTGGTTCTCCACCAACGGAACGGTCACCGGCTGCCCGCTGAGCCAGCCCTCCTTGACCACCTGCGCCGAGTGCTCGGTGTCGATGGCCAGGCTCGGCTTGGGGTGACGTGCCTTCGGTGTGGTGCCGGAGAAGGTGATCGCCGGCATGGTCATCTTCCGGCCCTGCTTGCCGACCAGCTTCTGCAGCTCGGCCTCCAGCTTCGGCACGTCGACGGAGACCACCGGCTCGATCTCGCGGGAGCCGACCAGCCGGTCCACGGCGTGCGCCTGCGCTGCCGCTGCGGCGGTCACGGTGGCGTCCACGTCGACGGTGAGCCCGACCTCGGCCGGGTTGATCTGTGCCGTGCGTTCGCCCACCCGTACCTCGATCGGGGCGGCCAGTTCGGCCGCGCGCCGGTCCAGCTGCGTCTGCAGCTCCCGTGCCGCGTCGGCCCGGCTGCGCCCGCCGAGTTCGGTGCCGAGCACGGTGGTGCCGCGCGGGACGTCACCCGCGTACGTCCAGGCGGCGACGACGCCCACCGACGCGAGCACCGCGGTGGCCACCCCGGTGGCGAGCAGGATCCGGACTCGGCGGGATCGCTTGGCGCTGCCCTGCGACGGATCGACAGGTGTGGGGCGCTCCGGTTCCTCGACAGGCCAACTGACCGCTTTCACCTGGACCGTGGGCCGGTCGTCGTCAGCGGGCGGACGGTTCTCGCCGTACAGGGTCACAGCTACCTCTTCGGAAATGGCCGTGGGCGGAGTTGGGAACCTTCACCCCGGGAGCAACTACGGTAGCCAACGCGACGGGGTACGGGGGGTCTGAGTGTGCGGAGAGTCGCCATCGACACCGGTTTGCCCCGTTGCGGCAGCGACCCGATCACGCTGTGTAGTTCGCCGGTGGCTCGGCCGGAAGACCAGCCAGGACATTGTCGCGGCGGTCACGGCGGCGGTGACAAGCGCGCAGGACAGCACCCCGGTGACCGTTCGAGGCGCGACAAGTGCCGCGCAGACCGCCAGGCCGACCGTGGCCGCCCACAGCGGTGCGGCCGGCCAGCGCGCGCCGGTCGCCACCCGGTCGTTGACGAGCATGAACACCACCGCGTAGAGGGCGCCGGTGGCGGCGAAGATCGGTGCGGTGTCGGCCAGGTGCAGGTAGTCGGCACCTCCGGCGAGTCGGAACGCCAACTCGCCGCCGATGGTGGCGGCAGCAACGAGGGCCGCGCCGCAGGCCGTGATCAACGCCAGCGCCACCAGGCGGGCGCGGCGGTCGCCCCGGGCCAGCCGGGGCAGGACCAGCAGGGTGACGACCTGAGGTGCCCACAGCGCGCCCTTGGTGAGTACCGAACCGACCGCGTACGCGCCGGAGTCGGCGGCGGGCAGCAGTTGGCGGGCGAGGATCAGGTCGGCGTACGAGATGGCGAGCATCGCCAACGTGGCGGCGCACGCGGTGCTCACCTGCCGGGCATCCAGTCGGCGTGGCACCGGGCCGCCCGGTTCGGCGGACCTCGGCTGATCGTCTCGCGCCCCGGCCGGCGCACCGGGCGTGGAGATCGCAGTGGTGCCGGGGGCGGCGAGGCGGGCCAGCAGTGGCAGGGCGAGCAGGCCGGTGGCCGTGGTCAACAGCAGGCAGGTCACCGGTCCCCGGCCGAGCAGGAGGCCGACGACCAGCCCGCCGTAGCGGCCGGCGGCCAGTATGGCCATGGCGACGGCGAGCCGCAGGAAACGCTGGTCGCCCTGCAACTCGCCGAGCCACCGGCCGGCCATCACGGTGGCGAACGTGGTGGTGGCGAGCAGCAGCGTCAGCGGGGCCGGCAGCCGCAGGAGGACCGTCAACAGCGGCGCCAGGGCCAGGGTGACGGCACCGGTGAGCGCGGCGGTGCGTAGCCCGAGTCGGCCGGCTCCGTCGCCACCCCAGCGGGCCCGGTGCGCGGCCACCGCGATCTGCAGCCCGAATCCGGGCACCGCGGCGATCGCACCCAGCGCGAGGACGGTGGCCAGCGCGCCCAGGTCGGCGGCGCTCAGCCGGCGGGCGCCCAGCACCGGTACGACGTACGCAAGCGCATTTGTCACCAGCGTGGCGAGGGTGACGGCGGCGCCGGCCGCGCCGAGCCGAACCCTGCTGGTGTCGCTGCCCGTCGTCTGTGTCATGCCACTCCGCGTCTGCCGGCCGCCCGCAGGTCCGGCCGGCTGATCCCGTCGGGAAGCGGCCCGACCGGCAAGACGGTACCGGTCGGTAGCCTTTCCGGACAGCCCCGCACCGACGGCCCCTGCCGACCGCCGCGGAAAGGGTCTAGTGTGCTGCCCCATGACGTCGACGAAGCTGGCCCCCGCAGCAACCTCCGGCCTGGCGGCAGTGCTTCCCGAGCGGCTGCTCGGGGCGGCGATCCGCCGCGCCTATCCGCGGGTCGAGCCGGAGTTGGCCCGGCTGGCGGAGTTCGTTCCGTCCGGCGGTACGGCGGTGGACGTGGGCGCCTGGTACGGCCCGTGGACCGCCCGGCTGCTGCGGCGGGCGGAGCGGGTGGTCGCGGTGGAGCCGACGGCGGCGCTGGCCGGACAGCTGCGTTCGGCCTTCCCCACGGTCGAGGTGGTCGAGGCGGCGGTCTCCGACCACGAGGGATCCGCAACGCTGTATCTGCCCGCAGGGGGCGCGATCGTGGGCACCTCGTCGCTGGAGGACCCGACGCAGGGTGAGCCGGTGCCGGTCCGACGGATCACGCTCGACTCGCTCGGCCTGACCGACGTGCGGTTCGTCAAGCTCGACATCGAGGGGCACGAACTGCCCGCGCTGCGCGGTGCGGCGGAGACCGTCAAGCGGGACCGTCCGGTGCTGCTGATCGAGGTGGAGGAGCGGATCCAACCGGTCGGGCCACTGTTGGACCTGCTCACCGGTTGGGGCTACCGCGGATACGTGCTGCCGGACCGCGAATGGGTGCCGCTTGCCGACTTCGACCTCGGTGGACACCAGCGGGAGGCGATCGTACGGGTCGGGCAGAGCTTCGCCCGCCGGGTCGTCTGGCCCCGGCCCCGGTACGTCAACTCGGTGCTGTTCCGCCCCGAGTGACGTCGCGTCGCTACTCGGGTCTGGGTGCCGGGTCGCCGATCGCGATCTCGTTGGTGCAGAGCGACACCTCGCCGCTGGTCACCGTCAACTCCACCGTGTCGCCGCCACCGGTGATGCGGAAGAACCGCTGGTTGAGACCCTTGCGGATCGGGAACTGGGCCACGCCGTCGCCGAGCCGCAGGGTCGCCGTGCCGTCGGCCGAGCTGAGGTAGCCGATGCGTACCACCCAGTGCCACTCGAAGCGTGGCTCGTTCAGCGGCATCCGTACGGTCTGCCCGGTGCCGACCCGGTAGCCGCAGCCCTCCTGTGGGCCGGGCTGGATGGTGCTGCCCACGATCGTGGCCACCTGGATGCGGCCCAGATCGTCGAGGACCGAGGCGTTGTCGGTCTCGTCGACGAAGGTGGGGCGGGTACCGAAGGCCCGGAAGAAGCGGGACTGGAGGTTGTACGGCGAGGAGAGGCGGGGCACCACGTTGTCCGGCACCGGGGCGTCGAAGAAGACGGTGTCCGGTGGTGCGCTGGCCATCTCGATCCGCACGGTGTCGATGTACGACCGGCCGGACTTCGCCGCCCACTCGTCGCCGTACCGGGCGGTGGTCCAGACCGTGCCCAGGCCGACCGCGACCAGGATGAGGACGAGGACGACGGTCACCGCCTCCCGGTAACGCTCCGGCACCGGACCGAGCAGCCCCGGCGTGGGCGACTCGGCCGGGTCCGTCGGTGGCACGTCGGCCGGGTTCGCCGGTGGCACGT
The DNA here is from genome assembly GCF_002879555.1 of Verrucosispora sp. ts21. Classification (NCBI taxonomy): domain Bacteria; kingdom Bacillati; phylum Actinomycetota; class Actinomycetes; order Micromonosporales; family Micromonosporaceae; genus Micromonospora; species Verrucosispora sp. ts21. The sequence continues at coordinate 5,624 of NZ_PNOZ01000061.1, forward strand.
CGGCCGGGGGTGGTTCAGGAGCGGCCCGGCCGGGACCGGGTTCCGGGTCGACGGGGGCTTCCGCGTGGATGACACCGTGCCCGGAGACCAGCCGTGCCGGTTGGCCCGTCGCCGCAACAGCCGGCGTGGTCGACGCGATCACCGCCGGTGTCACTGGCTGCGTCGGTGTCGTCGGCACGGTCGGGTCGGTCCTGCGGGCCAGCCCGACCACGGCGACGCCCAGGCAGATCGCCGCGACCACGACGACGTCGCTGACGTACCGGGGGACGCCGCCGGCGACCCCGCTGAAGGCCGAGCCGAGCCGGGTCGCGGCGAGCATGCCCGCCACCATCAGCAGGTAGGCCGCGAGCAGCAGCCAGGCCCGGCCGGCCCGGCGGCGCTGGCGTACGGTCGCCGCGACCACGGCGGCGACGATCGTCCAGCCCACCCAGGTGCCCAGTTGTGGCGGCGAGGCGACGGGCGCGCCGTCGCCGGCCCCGAGCCACTGCCACGGGCCGCCCACCAGGCCGGGCATCACCGTCGACCCGAACATCTGGGTCAGGAAGGAGAAGACCTCACCCACCGACTCCGGGCGACGCAGCGAGGATTCCGAACGGCCCAGGTAGGCCGCCGCGAAACCGAGCGACAGTACGGTCAGCACCAGCCAGGACGGCCACCAGCGGCGGATCGTGGTCCAGATGGCCCGTACCGGGCCGCCGTCGGCGTAACAGGCGGCGGTCAGTAGGAAGACCAGCGGCACGATCAGGATCGACTTCTCGAAGAAGAAGAGGCCGAGCAGCAGGGCCGACGCCAGGGTCACCAGGTGCCGTCGACGCCCGGTCTGCACGTAGCCGACCTGGGCGGAGACCGCCAGCACCATGGCGATCTGCATCGGCAACATGTTGACGCCGACCGCCCACCAGGTGCTCGCCTCCAGGGTCAGCGGGCTGAACAGCAGCAGGCCCAGCGGCAGGAGCAGCAGCGCGGAGGGCCGGAGCATCCGCCGTAGCAGCCGGAAGAAGGTGATCCCGAGGATCGCCTGACCGATCGCCATGAGCAGCACGTACGGCCAGTACGCCAGACCGACGTATTCGGTGACCAGCCAGATGAGCAGCCGCCCGCCGGGCATGAGGTGGTTGTTGTAGAGCGCGAACAGATGCTCGACGGTCAGCCGGGACTCCGCCGCCTGGGTGATCAGCACGTAGTCGTCGGCCGCCAGGAAACCGCGGGACGCCACCTGGGCGCGCCACAACACGCTGACCGCGATCATGACCAGCGCCGCCGTGGCGATCCGGTCGCCGCTCAGCTGGCTACCGGGCCGCTCCGGTGCCGCCGACACGCCTGCCCCCGCTGATGCCATGGCGGGAAGACTGCCACACCACTCATTGCGTCCCCTATCAGGTCAACGGATGGTTCGACCGGTTGGCGACCCGGGCGGAGCCTGCCGGTTACAGTGGCCGCCACCGACGCGGCGGGTCGCCGCGTACCGGCGAGGTGAGGTCCACGGATGCGGGAACGGCTGCGGCAGGGCGGCCCGGCGGCCGAGCGTGGCCGTGCCGTCGGTCGCCTCGTGCCGCACCTGGTGGCTGCCGCCGTGACGGCAGTGGTGCTCGCGCCGTTGGCCCGGCCCGGCTACGTGCTGCGCTACGACATGGTCTTCGTGCCGAGGCAGGCGCTGAGCTGGGAGGTGATCGCCCCGGCCACGGCGCTGCCCCGGGCCGTACCGCAGGACGCGGTGGTGGCGTTGGCCAACCAACTGGTTCCGGGCTGGCTGCTGCAACGCCTGGTGCTTGTGGCGATCCTGTACTTCGCCGCGCTGGGCGCCGCCCGTCTGGTGCCGACCCGGCGGACAGCCGTGCGGGTGGTCGCCGCCCTCGGGTACGCCTGGACGCCGTACCTGGCTGAGCGGCTGCTGATCGGCCAGTGGGGACTGTTGGTCGCGTACGCCGCGATGCCGTGGCTGGTGCGTGCGGCGATCGGGGTACGGGCGGGCGAGCGGGGTGCGCTGCGCCGGCTGCTGCTGGCGGCGGCGGTCTCGGCGATCACCCCGACCGGCGGTCTGCTCGCCCTGGTGGTCGTCGCCGTCCTGCTCGTCGGGCGAGGTGCGGCCCGGTCGGCTTCGGTCGGGGTGGGCGTGACGTTGTTGCTGAACGCGCCGTGGCTGGTGGCCGGCTTCGCCAGCGCCGGTGACGGGCGGTCCGATCCCGCCGGGGTGGCGGTCTTCGCGGCCCGGGCGGAGAACTGGGCCGGTCCCCTGGTGGCGCTCGCCGGTACCGGTGGCATCTGGAACGCGCAGGCCACTCCGGCGTCGCGGGCCGGGTTGCTGGTGCCGGTGGCGACCGGGCTGCTGCTGGTGGTCGCCGCTGCTGGCGTACCGCTGCTGCGGCGTCGCTGGGCGGCCGGGGTGACCAACCGTCTCGGCCTGCTGGCGGTCGGGTCGTGGTTGGCGGCGGCGCTCGGCGTGCTGCCGGGTGCGGTGACGGTGCTGAGCCGGCTGGTCGCCGACGTGCCGGGCGCGGGATTGTTGCGCGACGGGCAGAAGCTGCTCATCCCGTACGCGTTGCTGCTGGCGATCGCCGTGGCGTTGGGCGCGGAGCGGCTCGCCGGGTGGTTGACCGCCCGGTTCGACGCGGCGACCGGGCGGGTGTTGCTTGTCGGTGCGGCGTTGCTGCCGGTGGCCGTCCTGCCCGACCTGGCGTTCGGCGGGGTGGGACGGCTGCGCCCGGTGGCGTGGCCGGCGGACTGGGCGGTGGTGGCCCGGCTGGTGCAGGAACGGCCGGGTGAGGTGATCTCGCTGCCGTTCCAGGAGTACCAGAGCTATTCGTGGAACGGCGGCCAGGTGGTGATCGACCCGGCGCCCCGATATCTGGGCGTGCCGGTCCTGATCGACGACACGCTGCGTGTGGACGGTACGGCGGTGGCGGGCGAGGACCCGCAGGCCGCCCGGGTGCGTGACCTGCTCGACTCGGGTGAGCCGGTCGCGACGGCCGGTCCTCGGTGGGTGCTTGTGCAGCGGGCGGCAGGCCCGCCGGTGGACCCGGCGACGCTGGCCGGACTTCAGCGGGTGTACGCGGGCGAGGACCTGACTCTGTACGAGAACCCGCAATGGCGACAGCCGCTCGCCCCCGCCCGTCCCGGACCGGTGGGCCTGGCACATCTACTTGCCGCAACGGTGGTGCTGGCCATCGGTTTTTCGGACGCTGCGCGACGGAGCTACCGCGTGGTAGCGTCCCGGCACGCGAGTCCCGCGGAAGGAGAAGGTGGATGAGGAACCTGCCCGCGTTCGTCGCCGTCGGGGTACTCGGTGTCGTGCTCGGCATGCTCGGCAGCGTCGGTCTGGCGAACGTGCTCAGCCCGTCCGCCAAGGAGGCCGCGAACTCCAAGGTGAGTGAGCAGACCGAGTCCCCGCTGTACGGCACGCGCTGACCTCGAACGGCACAAGGCGCCCGCGTCGCGGGCGCCTTGTCGTCGTGTCCGGTCAGCCGCGGGCGGTGGCCTGCGCCACGAGCTGGGCGAAGCGGGCACCGGTCGCGGTCCAGGTGAACTGGGCCGCGTGGGTCAGCGCAGCCTCACCCATCGCCTTGCGCCGTACGTCGTCGGCGAGCAGTTCGCGGACGACGGCGGTGAACTCCTGTTCGTCGTCGACGAGCAGGCCGGTCTCCGTGTCGACCATCGCCTCGGCCACCCCTCCGGCGTAGCGGAACGCCACAGTCGGGGTGCTGCACGCGGCGGCCTCCACGATGGTCAGTCCCCAGCCTTCCTTGAGCGACGGGGTGAGGGCGAGCCAGGCCGAGCAGAGCAGGGCGTGCTTCTCCTCCTCGCTGACGAAACCGGTGAACCGCACCCGGTCGGTGATGCCGAGCGACTCGGACAACTCGCGTAGCGGCTCCTCCCACCAGCCCTGCCCGGCCACCACCAGCTCCAGTTCCGGCAGCTCGTCGGCGAGCTCGGCGACCGTCCGCAGGGCGATCTCCACCCGCTTGTGCGGCACCAGCCGGCCGAGCACCAGCAGCGACGGATGGGGCGTACGCGGCAGGGACGGGCCGGTCACGGTGGGGGTGCCGTTCGGCACCACGTCGATCCGCTCGGCGTCCACGCCCAGCGTGGTCAACTCCGTCCGGCTGGCCTCGGAGACGGTGACGTAGCGGCAGCGCCGGTAGAGCCGTACCGCCAGCCACGATTCGATCCACCAGCCCAGCCGGGACATCCACGGGCCGAACACCACAGGCCACTGCTCCCGATGCACGTGGTGCACAAGCGCGATGACCGGTCGGCCGACGTAGAGCGGGGCGAAGAACGGCACCCCGTTGCAGACGTCCACGACCAGGTCGGGTCGGCCCAGGCCGCGTCGACCCAGTGGGCCGAAACCGAAGCGACCGGCCAGGCAGGTGAGCGCCGCGCGTAGGTAGACGGTCATCCGGGAGCCGCGGCGCAGCAGCCGTACGCCGGTTTTGGTGGTCTCGGCCGGGCCCGCGTTGTCGTGCGCGGCACAGAGCAGAGTCACCCGGTTGCCTGCTGTGACGAGTTCGGCGGCGATGCGTTCGATGTAGACCTCGGAGCCGCCGCCCTCGGGGTTTGTGGTGTCGCGCCAGTTGAGGAACAGGACGTGGCGGGAGGGGGTGTCGGAGTTGTCCACGCTGCTCCTACCGACGAGTAAGTGAGCACGATCGCGCCACCCTAGGGCGGTCCGACCCGGGTGCGCAATGGGCAGATCCGGCAGCGTGGGTCGGATGTCGGTTCGTCGATCAGGGGTTTGCCGAGCCGCACAAACCTTGGCAGGGTGTGCAGCGCAGCAGCGTGCGATGCTCGCCTGCCCGGCACGGCGAACCCGTCGCGACGCCGGTGACCTGCGGTGATGTGTCGTCCGCAGGGGTGACGAGGAGGTGAGGCGGCGGTGGAGGCCGACCGTCGCGCGCCCACGCGCGCCCTGTCCCACCGGTCGCCGGTGGTGCTGCTCAGTGCCGCCCTGGTGGTGCTGCTGGCCGGCTGGGCGGCGGTGGCCTACGTGCGCGCCGACCGTGGCACGCCGACCTGTGTCGAACAGGTGCGGCTGCGGGTGGCTGCCGCCCCGGTCATCGCGCCGGCGCTGGACCGGGTGGCGCGGGCCAACGCCGGCAACCAGCCGTGCGTCTCGGTCGAGGTGCAGGCCCGACCGTCGGCGGCGGTGGCCCGGGAACTCGCCGAGGGCGCTGACGTGGCCGACGCCTGGCTGCCGGAGTCCACGTTCTGGCTGCGGCGGGCCCGGGCCGCAGGTGCCTTCGAGGTTCCGGGCGCGGGCACCTCGGTGGCGAGCACCCCGGTGGTGCTGGCGGTCACCGAACGGGTCGCCCGCCGCTCCGGCTGGCCGGCCAAGCCGCTGACCTGGAAATCCCTGGTGGGCACCAAGGCGCGGCAGGTCCAGGTCGGGCTGCCCGACCCGGCGGCCGACCCGGCCGGAGCCGGTGCCCTGCTCGGCGTACGGGTGCTGGCCGACGACAACGGGGACTCGGCGGCGACCGTGGCGGCGACCCTGCGTCGCCTCGCCACCCGCACCTTCAGCCCGGCCGAGCAGGCCAGCACGCTGACGCCCGGCCGTGACCTGCCGGGCCGCGTCGACGTGGTCGCCGCCAGCGAGCAGGCCGTGCTCGAACACAACGCGTTGACCACGTCCGGCAAGCTGGTCGCCGCGTACCCGGAGATCGCCGTGCCCTGGCTCGACCTGCCGTACGTGGTGCTGCCCGCCGCGCAGGAGCGGGTGCGCGACGCCGCCGCGAGGCTTCTCACCGAACTGCTCACCGCCACCAGCCGGGACATCTTCGTCGGCCACGGCTTCCGGACCGCGTCGGGTTTCCCGCCGGCCATGCCGAGCGACGACCGGCTGCGGGCGGACGAACTCCGGCCGGTGCCACTACCCGCCGAGGAGACCGTCACCGACGTGCTGACCGGCTGGAGCGGCGTGCAGCGCAGTGCCCGGATCCTCACCCTGCTGGACGTCTCGGGTTCGATGGCCGCGCAGGTGCCCGGTGGGGGGACCCGGCTCGACGCCACGGTCCGGGCCGCCGAGGAGGGTGCGGCGCTGCTGCTGGACAACAGCGAACTCGGCGTCTGGGCGTTCGCCACCAACCTCGACGGCGAACGGGACCACCAGGAGATCCTGCCGGTGGCTCCGCTGGGCGCTCAACGTGACAGGTTGGCCGAGGCGTTGGCGGCCGTCCGGGTCGAGCCGCAGGGCGGCACCGGGCTGTACGACAGCACGCTTGCCGCGTACCGCGACGCCCGGCGGAACTGGACTCCCGGGCGGATCAACCTGGTGCTGGTGATGACCGACGGCCGCAACGAGGACGCCGACAGCATCGGCCGGGCCGCCCTGCTCGCCGAACTCAAACGCATGCAGGAACCGCGCCGACCACTGCCGATCATCTTCATCGGGCTGGGCGGTGCCATCGACCCGGAGGAGTTGGAGGCGATCGCGAAGGTCACCGGCGGCCGGGTCTTCGTCACCGCACAGCCCAGCGGCATGCGCCGCATCTTCTTCTCCGCCCTGGCGGATCTGAGCTGCCTGCCACCGGAGTGCCGCCGATGAGCCGCCCGCTGGCATCGCCCCTGAGCCGGGCGTCGGCACGCGTGCGCCGCTCGCCCGGTACGGTGCTGTCGCTGCTGCTGCTCACCGCCATCGCCTTCGCGCAGCGGCCCGGTCAGGTCACCTTCGACACCAAGCTCGACCTGGCCGCCAACCCGATCCACTTCATGGCCCGCGCGTTGCACCTGTGGAACCCGGAGGCCACCGCCGGGGAGCTGCAGAACCAGGCGTACGGCTACCTGTTCCCGATGGGACCGTTCTTCGCCGCCGGCCAACTGCTCGACATTCCACAGTGGATCACCCAGCGGCTGTGGACGGCGCTGCTGCTGGCCGCCGCGTTCTACGGGCTGCTGCGGCTGGCCCGGGCGATGGACATCGGCACCGAACCGACCCGGTACGCGGCGGCGCTCGGCTACGCGCTGGCCCCGCGCATCCTCACCGAGGTCGGCGCGCTGTCGTCGGAGACGCTCTCCGCCGCGATGCTGCCCTGGGTGCTGCTGCCGCTGGTGACCGTACGCCGGATCGGCTCGCCACGCCGGGCCGCCGCGCTCTCCGCGCTGGCCGTGCTCGGCATGGGCGGGATCAACGCGGCGGTGGTGCTGATGGCGCTGGTGCTGCCCGGCGTCTGGCTGCTGACCCGGCGCTGGGACGCCGAGCACCGGCGGCTGGTCGCCTGGTGGTGCGTCTGCGTGGTCGGGGTGTGCCTGTGGTGGATCGTGCCGCTGCTGCTGCTCGGCCAGTACAGCCTGCCCTTCCTCGACTACATCGAGTCGTCCACCACCACCACTGCGGTGGCCTCGCTGTTCCAGGCGGTACGCGGCACGAACCAGTGGGTCGCGTACATCGTGCAGGGCGAGCCGTGGTGGCCGGCCGGCTGGCTGCTGATCGACCACCCGGTGTTGATGGCCCTCACCGCGGTGGTCGCGTTGATCGGCCTGGCCGGGTTGGCCGGCAACCTGCTGCCCCAGCGGCGGTTTCTGGTGGCCGGCTTCCTCGCCGGGCTGACCCTGCTGACCATCGGCTACGTCGGCGCGGTGGACAGCCCGGTCTCCGAACTGGTCCGGGGGCTGCTCGACGGTCCGCTCGCCCCGCTGCGCAACGTGCACAAGCTCGACCCGGTGCTGCGGCTGCCGCTGATGCTCGGCTTCGCGCACGGCGTCGACGCGGTGGCCACCCGGATGCACCACGTGTTGGCCCGACGTCGACCCGGTGTGCGGCTGCGCCCGCTGGTCTTCGTACCGGTGCTGATGCTGGTGCTGGGTGCGGCCGCACCGGCCTGGCTGGGGCTGCTGCGTCCCGGCCCGGGCTGGGCGGACCTGCCGCCGCACTGGCGGTCGGCGGCGACCTGGCTGGCCGACCGGGACGCGCTGGCCCGCACGCTGATGGTGCCCGGTTCCGGCTTCGGGCAGTACGAGTGGGGGCGTACGGTCGATGAGCCGTTGCAGGCCCTGGCCGGTGCGCCGTGGGCGGTCCGCCACCAGATCCCGCTCGGCTCGGCCGGTAACACCCGGATGATGGACACCGTCGAGGAGGTGCTGGCCAGCGGTCGTGGCTCCACCGGGCTGGCCGATCTGCTCGCCCGCTCCGGGTTCCGGCACCTGCTGCTGCGCAACGACATCGACCGGATCCAGGTGGACGCCCCACCGGTGGCGGTGCTGCGCCGGGCGCTGGCCGAGTCGCCCGGCATCACCCGGGTCGCCACCTTCGGCAGCACCGACGCCCTGACCCGGACGATCGGCAGCCCGGTCGACGAGGGGTTCGACACCCTGCCGGCGATCGAGGTGTACCAGGTCGACGCGCCGGTCCCGGCCGCCTCGGCGGTGCTCACCGCCGACGTACCGACGGTCAGTGGCGGCCCGGAATCGCTGCTGGCCCTGCTGGAACAGGGCGTGGTGGAACGGGACCGACCGGTGGTGCTCGCCGGCGACCGGGACGGGACACCGGAGGCGACAGGCGACTCGTGGATCGTCACCGACGGGCTGCGCCGCCGGGAACGCGACATCGGCCGGGTGCGGGACAACCTCTCCCAGACGTTGACCGCGAACGAGTCGGGACGGCAGGGCCGGGTCGCCCTCGACCTGCTGCCCTTCTCCGGCGAGCAGCATCAGACCACCGCGACCTACCAGGGCGTACGCGAGGTGTCGGCGTCCTCGGCGGTGAGTTTCGTGGACACGCTCGGCCCGGCCGACCCGTCCCGCCTGCCGTTCGCGGCCGTCGACGGCGACCCGCACACCGCCTGGCACTCGGCACCGTTGAGCGGGCCGGTCGGGCAGTGGCTCGAAGTCGACCTGGACACCCCTCGCCAGGTGGAGAACGTGCGCCTGTCGTTCGTCACCGACCTGGCCGTGGGCTGGCCGGTGACCCGGTTCCGGCTGACCACCGACCGTGGTTCGGTGGATCACGAGGTGGCCCCCACGCTGGGCGGGCACACGTACTACACGCTGCCCGGACCGACCAGCCGGGTACGGGTGACCGTGCTGGCGGTGGCCGACGGACGGCTCGACGGTGCCGTCGGCATCCGCGAGTTGACCATCGCCGACACCGAGCCGCGTCGCGCACTGCGCGCCCCCACCGACCTGCCGCAGGATCCGGCCGGGCCGGTGAGCTGGGTGTTCAGCCGTGGCCCGGCCGACCGTCCGGCGTGCCACCTCGCCCAGGCGTCGGAAGCCGACCGGATCGTCCCGGTCGGGTCGCCGGTGCGGGCGGCCGACACGGTGATCCGTTGCGACCGGTTCCTGGCCCGGGTCGGTGAAGAGCCGCTGGGGTTGGACCGGATCTTCCGTAACCCGGCCGCCGGTACGTACCGGATGGCGTTGCGGGCGGTGGCCCGCCCGGGCGGCGATCTCAAGCTCTCCGGCCTGAAGGTGACGGCGAGCGCCTCGTCGCGGCTGGCCGGAGACCCGGCCGTGACCGCGTACGCGGCGATCGACGGTGATCCCGGCACGGCCTGGCTCGCCGACACCGGCGACCTGCGGCCCACCCTGCGACTGAGCTGGTCGGGCTCGCGCCGGATCGACCAGCTGCGGTTGCGGGCCGCGCAACTGCCGGTCGGCTCGCTGCCCGACGAGGTCGAGATCCGCACGCCCGGCCGCGAGGTGGTCGTGCCGGTGGGCGCCGACGGGACGGTGCGCTTCCCGGCGGTACGCACCAACCGGATCGAGATCGTGGTGCGCTCGACCGAACTTCGGATCGCCGACCAGCGGGGCAACGGCTGGCCCGCGACCGCGGGGATCGCCGAGGTGGAGATCCCGGCCCTGGCGAAGCTGCTGAAGCCGGTCGACGCCGACACCCGGGTCATCGAGCGGTGCGGCGACGGGCCGACCGTCGAGCTGGACGGCCACCGCTACGACACGTCGGTCGACGCTCGACTTGGCGACGTGCTGGCCGGTCGGCCGGTGCCGTTGCGGGTCTGCGGGCCGGGCGGTGCCGTGCTGGACCTGCCGGCCGGCGGGCACCGGCTGGGCACCTCGCCCTCGAAGGGCTTCCTCGTGCAGGACGCGAGTCTGCGACCGGTGGCGGACGCGGCTTCCGGTGCGGCGGACGGTGCGACCGCACCCGGGGTGGACGACGCGACCTCGCCTGGGACGGACGGTGCTGTCGATGGTGTCGACAAGCCCCGGCATCGGGCCGTGACAGTGCTGGACTGGGCACCGACGGATCGGACGGTCCGGGTCGCCGGTGGGGAGTCGGCGCTGCTGGTGGTGCCGGAGAACGCCAACCCGGGCTGGACGGCCACGCTTGGCGGTACGCCGTTGACCCCGACCCGGGTGGACGGTTGGCAGCAGGCGTGGGTGTTGCCGGCCGGTGCCGGTGGCGAGGTCAGGCTGATCTTCGCGCCGGACCGCGCCTATCGGGGTGCCCTGCTGGCCGGCGCGTTGACGGTCGTCGGAGTGCTGCTGCTGGCCGCGTGGCCGGCGCGCCGCCGGTCGGCCCTGGGCCCCGAGCATGGCGCGTCGGGTGCCGCGTCGCTGGGCCTCGAGCGTGGCTCGTCGGTGGGTGCCGAGCATGCTGCGGCTGTGGACGGCGGTAGGGCGGCAGCGATTCCGGCGGAGGCACCGGCCTGGCTGATCGGTGGGCTGCTGGTGGTGTTGCTCGCCGCCCTGGGCGGGGTGCTGCCGGTGGCGATCGTGCTGGCCGCGATGGTGCTGCGGCAACTGGCCGTGCGGGCCCTGCCGGTGGTGGTGCTCGGCGGCCTCACGGTGGCCACGGTGATCGCGGTGACCGGACGGGTGCAGGGCCACGGACAGAGCTGGGCCTACGGCTCCTGGGTGCAGGCGGCGATGCTTGTCGCGGTCGGCGCGGTGGTCGCGGCGGTCATGCCCACACCCGGCGTACGGAACGAGCCGCCCGTCGCGCATGATGTGACGCCGGGCACATCCGGACAGCCGCCGCAGGCGGCCGACGACGGGACCGAGGACGGGACGGTGACGCGGTGACGACAGCGGACGACCGGGCGCGGCGGGCGGCACGGCGTCGCTTCGCCACCCTGCGCCGGTCGGTGACCCTGTTCCGGGCATTCCTGGTCGAGCAGACCGACCCGGACCACTTCTACGGGCTGCTGGCCGCCGACTCGGTACGTCAGCTGCACGGCTACACGGAGTTGACCGGCCGGACCGTGCTGGACGTGGGCGGTGGGCCGGGGTACTTCGCCGCCGCTTTCCGTGCCGCCGGGTCCTACTACGTCGGGCTCGACCCGGACGTGGGTGACTTCTCCGCAGCCGGGGAGTCCGTGGCGGGCATGCTGCGGGGCAGCGGCACGGCGCTGCCGGTACGCACCGGCAGCGTGGACATCGCGTTCTCGTCCAACGTGGTGGAACACGTCGCCGAGCCACCCCGGATGCTCGACGAGATGGTACGGGTCACCCGACCCGGCGGGCTGATCTTCGTGTCGTACACCCCGTGGTTCTCGCCCTGGGGTGGGCACGAGACCGCGCCCTGGCACTACCTCGGCGGCGACCGGGCCCGCCGCCGGTACGAACGCCGCACCGGACGGCCGCCGAAGAACCGGTTCCGGGAGACGCTCTTCCCGGTGTCGATCGCCGACACGCTGAGCTGGGCGCGGAGCAATGACCGGATCGACATGGTCGACGCGCTGCCCCGGTACCACCCGTGGTGGGCCCGCTGGGTGATCCGGGTTCCCGGGCTGCGGGAAGTGGTGGCCTGGAACTTCGTCCTGGTGTTGCGCCGTCGCGCCGAGCATCAGCCCGACACGGTGCAGAAATCAGAGCTGACCGGGGGTCGCGTCGCTATGTGACTAGGTAGTAACCTCGCGGCCATCCCACTGATTGACACCGACGAAATTCGCTCCTCTAGGGAGGAAACATGAAGCACCGCGCCGTGGGTGCCGTGCTGTTCGGCGGGGGCGTCCTGCTCCTGGCGTTGGCCGCCGGACTGGTGTTCGTCGTCAAACCGGCGATGACCAAACTGCCCTACGACCTGGATCCCTCGACCTCGGTCGCCGAGGCCAAGGGCGCGACTTTTCTCCAGATCACCAACGGCGCGGTCGACATCGACCAGGCTGACCTGAAGTCCACCATCCTTGTCACTCCGGAACGCGACAAGACCGCGGCGCTCAGCGGTGACCTTGCCGGCGACACCGTGGTGTGGCGGGTCGGTCAGACCGTCGACCGGACCGACACCAAGGAACTGGTCAGCGCGTACGGCGCGGAACTGGCCCTGGACCGGGTCTCCGGTGCGGCCGTGGAGTGGAACGACCAGTTCCTCGACGACAGCGGCACCCCGGAGAAGGTCTCGTTCGCCGGGCAGGTCTACAAGTTCCCGTTCAACGCTGCGCAGGGCAACTACGAGGTCTTCGACCGGGACCTGCGGCAGACCCGGATGGCCGAGTTCAAGGGCACCGAGGAGATCGAGGGCCTGGAGACGTACCGGTACGAGCAGGTCATCAGCGACGAGAAGCTGCCGCTGCCCGCCGAGCGGATCGCTCTGCTGCTCGGCGCGCTCGCCCCGGGCGCGACCGCCGGCGACATCGTCTACAGCAACACCCGTACCGTCTGGGTCGACCCGGTGACCGGCTCCTACATCAAGGTACGGGAGCAGCAGAAGAAGGTGCTGACGCCCAACACGGGCGCACCGGTGACGCTGCTGGACGCGGACTTCGTGTACAACGACGAGACCGTGACGGCCTCCGCCGACCGGGCCAAGACGAGCCGGGGCCAGCTGACGATCCTGGGCGTGTGGGCGCCGCTCGCCCTGGTCGTGCTCGGTCTGGCGCTGATCGTCGCCGCGCTGCTGCTCTCCCGCCGGCCCGCTCCGGCGGCCGTGGGCACCCACCGGGCCGGGGCGGACCCGACGCCGACCCGGGTGGACCAGCAGGCGGTACGCGACGACGACCGTGCGGCCGGTCCGCTGACCGACGAGATCCCGCCGGCTTCGACCAACTGGCGCTCCGAGGAACCCACCGTGCCGATCCAGCGCGGCACGCAGGGCGAGGCGGAGAAGCGCTGACCCGCTGAGCACGTCAACGCCGAAGGGGTGGACCCACGGGGGGCCCACCCCTTCGGCATGTGCGGACTCAGAGGCGGGCCAGCGCCCGACGCAGCGGGTCGAGCCCGAGCGCACCCAGGTCGAGCGCCTGCCTGTGGAACTCACGCAGGTCGAAGTCGGCGCCCTTGCGGGTCTTCGCGTCGTCGCGGGCCTGCAACCAGATCCGCTCACCCACCTTGTACGACGGTGCCTGCCCCGGCCAGCCCAGGTAGCGGTTCAACTCGAACCGCAGCATCTCGTCCGGCACCCGGCAGTGCTCCCGCAGGAACTCCCAACCCAGCTCGGGCGTCCAGCGTTCGCCCGGGTGGAAGTCGAACGGATTGTCCTTCGGGATCTCCAACTCCAGGTGCATGCCGATGTCGACGATCACCCGCGCCGCCCGGAACGCCTGGCCGTCCAGCATGCCGAGCTTGTCACCCGGATCCTCCAGGTAACCCAGCTCGTCCATCAGCCGCTCGGCGTACAGCGCCCAGCCCTCGCCGTGCCCGGAGACCCAGCAGAGCAGCCGCTGCCAGCGGTTGAGCATCCCGGCCCGGACGGCGGTCTGCCCGATCTGGAGGTGGTGACCGGGAACGCCCTCGTGGTAGACGGTGGTCACCTCACGCCAGGTGGAGAAGTCCGTGATCCCCTGCGGTACCGCCCACCACATCCGGCCCGGCCGGGCGAAGTCCTCGCTTGGGCCGGTGTAGTAGACGGAACCGTCGCTGGTCGGCGCGATCATGCACTCGATCCGGCGTACCTGCTCGGGGATGTCGAAGTGGGTGCCGTGCAGCTCGCTGATCGCCTGGTCGGCGAGCTGCTGCATCCAGTCCCGGAAGGCTTCCTTGCCCTGGATGGTGCGGGTCGGATCGGCGTCCAGCGCGGCCACCGCCTCGTCGATTGTGGCACCGGGGGTGAGGATCTGCCCGGCCACCGTACGCATGTCGGCCTCCAAGCGTGCCAGCTCGGTGAACCCCCAGGCGTACGTCTCGTCGAGGTCGATCCGGGCACCGAGGAAGTACTGCGAGGCAAGCTCGTACCGCTCCCGCCCGGCGGCCTGCTTCTGCCGCCCGTGCGGAGCCAGTTCGGTGCGCAGGAACTGCCCGAACTCGGCGATCGCCGCGGTGGCTGCCGCCGCCCCTCGACGCAGGTCGGCGTCGAGGGCGCCCTCGGCACCCAACCGCTCGACCAGCCCGTGGAAGACGTTGTCGCCCTGCGGGTCGACCCAGGCGTCGCACTGCTCGGCCACCTTGAGCAGCTGAGCCTGCGAGCTGACGTGGCCCTTCGCGGCCGCCTCGCGCAGCGTGGTCTTGTAACCCTCCATCGCACCGGCGAAGAGGCTCAACCGGGCGGCGATGTTGGCCTGCGCCTCGGCACCCTCGGTCGGCATCAGATCGAAGACCATTCGACTGTGGTGCAACCCGCTGGTGATGACGCTGACCTCGCTGGTCGCCTCCCCGGTGTCGTAGCGGGCGAGGTCGAGACCGAGCCGCTCCTGCATCGCTTCCCGGGCGATGCGCTCGGCCTCCGTGTCCGGCTCGGTGGCGTCGAGGTCGGCCAGGGTGCGGCGGGTCAGGTCGGCCTGGGCGGCGTACCCGTCCGGCGACAGGTCGTCCAGCTTGTCGTCGTAGCCGGAAATGCCGACGTAGGTGGCGCCGGTCGGGCTCAGCGCGGCCCACTCGGCGACGTAGCGGTTGGCGATGTCGTCGATTCGTCCCACGCACGCGACCCTACGCGAGACGGCCGGACAGAGGCTGCCGTCTTTCCGGCCCTTCCGCACCGGCGTGGCGACCCGCCGACAGCAGTGGGGTGCCTGGCACGGCACCGCTTTCTGTGGTGCCCGACACGGCGGCGGAAATCCGCAGGACAATGTCGTGCCCCAGGGGCAGAGTGTCAGGGGTGACCATGGACTTCACCCCTGACAAGCCGGCCTTGCGGAGCTGGCTGCCCGGATTCGTCGCCCTCGCCGCCATCTGGGGTTCCAGCTTCCTGTTCATCAAGGTCGGCGTGGCGGAGATGCACCCCCTGCACCTCACCCTCTACCGGGTCGGCGCCGGTGCGCTGACTCTGCTGGTGGTGCTCGCGCTGCTGCGGGACCGACTGCCCCGGGACCCACGCGTGTGGGGCCACCTCTGGGTGATCGCCGCCTTCGGGGTGGCGGTGCCGTTCACCCTGTTCGGCTACGGCGAGCAGCGGATCGAGTCGTTGCTCGCGGGCATCTGGAACGCCACCACTCCGCTGGTGGTGCTGCCGATGGCGGTACTTGTGTTCCGTACCGAGCGGTTGACCGTACGCAATGCCGTCGGGTTGGCGCTCGGCTTCGCCGGTGTGCTGGTGGTGCTCGGCGTCTGGCAGGGCGTCGGCGGTGCCCACCTGGTCGGTCAGTTGATGTGCTTCGGGGCGGCGGCCTGCTACGGCCTCGCCATTCCGTACCAGAAGAAGTTCGTCGCGGGCAGCAAGCTGTCCGGACTGTCGCTGTCGACTGCGCAGCTGGTGCTGGCCACGGCCCAACTCGCCATCGTGGCGCCGCTGGTGGCCGGCGCGCCGCCGGCACCGACCAGCCTGTCGCTGAACGTGGTCGCCGCCGTGCTCGTGCTGGGCGCGATCGGTACCGGACTGGCCTTCGTCATCAACCTGCGCAACATCCGGATCGTGGGCGCCACCACGGCCGCCATGGTGACCTACCTGATCCCGGTCTTCGCCATCGTGATCGGTGCGCTCGTGCTCGACGAGCGGCTCACCTGGCACCAGCCGGTCGGCGCGCTGATCGTGTTGCTCGGCGTGGCCGTGTCGCAAGGGCTGATCGGCCGCCGCCGGGCCCGCACCGCGCCACCTGCCGACCCAGTGGGCGCCGGGGCGACGCCGGCCGCGGAACTCGCGACCCGCTGACCGCTGGCGCTCGTCGGCCGTGTGCGTTCGCCGTTTCGGCGTTGTGGCGGTGACGCGGCATCACGGATACCGCTACTACGGCGATATGGAGTGGATCAAGCGCTGAGGCCCAGGGCAGGGGTGGTCAGGGGGTTGTCCAGGCGAGTAGGTCGGTGGCGGTCCAGGTGTTGATGACGCGGTCGGCGGGGACGCCGCAGCGGGCCGCCCGCTCGCAGCCGAAGCGCTGCCAGTCGAGCTGGCCGGGGGCGTGCGCATCGGTGTCGATGGCGAAGAGGCAGCCGGCCTCCAGTGCGCGGCGGATCAACCGCTTGGGCGGGTCCTGACGCTCCGGTCGTGAGTTGATCTCCACGGCGGTGCGGTGTTCCACGCATGCGGCGAAGACCGCGTCGGCGTCGAAGTCGCTCTCGGGGCGGGTCCGCGCGCGGTGTCCGCGGTCGCCCGGACCGGTCACGCCGGCTGGGCGGGACGACACCATCCGGCCGGTGCAGTGCCCGAGGATGTCCAGGTGCGGGTTGGCGACGGCGGTCAGCATCCGCCGGGTCATCCTGGCCCGATCGTCGTTGAGGCCACTGTGTACGGAGCCGACCACCACGTCCAGGCGGGCGAGCAACTCCTCCTCCTGGTCGAGGGAGCCGTCGGCGAGGATGTCCACCTCGATGCCGGTGAGGATCCGGAATCCCTCCGGCAGCGCCTCGTTGACTTGTGCCACGTAATCGAGTTGCCGGCGCAGTCGGTCCGCGGTCAGGCCGCGCGCCACCTTGAGCCGCGGCGAGTGGTCGGTAAGCACCAGGTACTCGTGGCCCAGCTCGACCGCGGCCAGCGCCATCTCCTCGATCGGCGAGCCGCCGTCGGACCAGTCGGAGTGGGTGTGGCAGTCGCCGCGCAGCGCGGCACGTAGCCGGCTCGCCTCGGCGTCCAGGTCGGTGCCCTCGGTGGCGAGCAGCCGCCGCAGGTAGACCGGTTCCTCGCCGGCCAGCGACTCGGCCACGCAGCGGGCCGTCACGTCACCGACGCCGGCCAGCTCGGTGAGCTTGCCGGCCCGGGCACGCTGCGCCACCTCTGCCGCCGGCAGCGCGGCCAGGGCGCTCGCGGCGGACCGGAAGGCCCGGACCCGGTAGGTGGCCTCGTTCGCCCGCTCCAGCAGGAAGGCGATCCGACGTAGGTCGGCGATGGGATCACGGGTCATGTTCTGCAACCTACGCGCCCGCGCCGCCGGTCGGGAGACGACCGGCGGCGCGGGGTGGGGGACCGGAGCAGTGGACGAGGGCCCCGAGCCGGGGCGTGGACACCCCGGCGGACGGTGATCAGCTGTACGGCAGCCTGATCACCGACTGGTTGCCGACCCCGAGCGTGCTGGGGTTGTTGCCGATGGCGGACCAGACCTCCACCCGTACGGTGCCGTTGCGCAGGTTGCCCAGCGATCCGGTGCTGGAGTGCAGCCCGGCCGCCTGGGTGTAGCGCTCCCAACCGGGGACCGGGTCGGTGGCGAAGTACCGGTAGGTCTCGACCCGCTCCCAGGAACCGTTGCCGGTCAGGTCGTACGAGATGCGGAGCTGTACCCCGTTGCCGACCGCCTGGCCGGCGTCGAGCAGCAGGTCGAACGCGGTCTGCCCGCCGTTGTGGTTGAGGTTGAGCCCGGTCGCGGTGAACACCACCGGGTTACGTGGGGTGCCGTCGTAGTTGCCGCCGCCGGCGCTGGTCACTGTGGTGCTGCCGGCGGTTCCCGCCGCGCCCAGGCCGCCGCCCGACAGCAGGTACCGCACCGGCGAACTGACCGGCCCGGTCGGGGTCGGGGTGGGCGTCGGGGTGGGCGTGGGAGTGGGCGTCGGCGTGGTGGTCGGTGGGGGCGTGCCGCCACCGCCGCTGCCGCCGCTCCAGGTGTGCGCGCCGCTGGTGACGGTCCGTCCCGGTGCCACCGACAGTTGCGTCCCGTCGGAGAACCGTACGGTCAGCTGGGTGTTGGAGATGTTGCTGGCCACGTACGTCCGGGCACCGTTGCGGTTGAAGACGGCGGCCAGCGGGTGGTTGGCGGTGATCCCGGTGTCCACCCGGCCCAGCGCGGCCAGGTTGCGCACCCAGTGGAAGGTGTGCGCCCGACTCTCGCCCTCCTCCGGGGTGTAGCCGGGGTTGGCGCGCAGCTTGGCCAGGGCGGCGTCGGCGTCGCCGAGGGCCAGGAACTGCCAGTGCATGTCCTGCCAGATGGTCGGCTCGCCGCCGTTGTTGCGGACCAGTTCGGCGTACTTCTGGGCGTTGTAGTCGGGGTGGTAGCCCAGGTAGAGGTGCCCGCCGGTGATCGGCAGCAGGTTGATGCCCTGGATCATCTCCGGCTCGGCGCTGAACCAGGTGGCGTACGCCCCGCCGTCACCCCAGACCATGCCGACGTTGTTGTGGCCGAACGCGGCGGGGAAGTTCTCACCGGTGACGTCGAACCAGTACTCGTGGATGGCGGCGGCCTGCGTGGTGTAGATGAAGATGCCGGCGTCGCGTACGGCGGTGTTGCCGGTGGCCTGTCCCCACTGGATCAGGGCGTTGGCGAAGTTCATCCCCTCCGACGAGGACTCCTGGTTGTTGCCGCTGGCGAACGCGCCGTGCCCGGCCGCCCAGTCGTGCCCGGCGTAGATGTCGAAGTCACGCAGGTACGGGAAGCGGCTGTCGGTGCGGTCGTAGTTGTTGGCGTCCCGGATCAGCAGGTCGATCATGCCGCCGTACTGGTCCTGGCGGGCCCAGGCGGGGTCGAACCTGGCAAGCGTCGCGGCGGCGGCGATGTAGTAGCCGTAGTGGAAGTGGTGGTCGTTGAGCTCCTGGTCGGAGCCGTACGAGGCGGGGTAGCCGATCAGCGTGCCCCAGCGCTGGTCGTAGTAGAACAGCCGCTCGGTCTCGCCGGCCGAGGCGGTGAGCCAGTCGGTGAGCGTGGCGCGGATGGCGTTCAACGCTGCCGTCCGGGTCTCGGTGTCCCCGACCTGGTCGGCGATCTCGGCGATCCGGGCCGCCCGGCCCAGCCCCTTACCCGTCCAGTAGGTGTCCCCGCCGCGCTGGTCCATCGGGTTGGCGCGGGTCGCCGCCAGGTGCTGGCGCAGCGTGGTCAGGTCGGCGCCGGCTCCCGTGGCGACGGCGGGCACCTCGGGCAGTACGCCGTGGAAGCGCATCGAGGTGCGGAACTCGGCGACCCCGGTGAGCACCTTCATCCGACCCCGGGCCGACGGGTAGGTCTGGGTGATCGGGGTGGCCCCGGTCAGCGCCTTCCACTGGTGCGGGTAGAGGCTGACCACCGTACGCGTCTCGGTGCCCTCGCGGGGCGTGGTGGTGAAGGTGTAACGGGTCTCCACCTGGCTGCTCGACTGCTGGTAGCTGTAGGCGACCCGGGTGCCGGTGACGTGCGCGTGCGCGTACCGGCCGTAGGTGGTGGCGAGTTGAGCGCGGGTGGTGCCGTCGGCGGCGGCCGGCAGCAGGGCGACCGAGAAGTAGCCCCGCCCGGCGAGGTTGGAGCTGATCCGTCCGCCGCTGACGGTCCAGGTCGCGCCGGTCGGCGCGTACGCGACGTAGTCGTGGCCGCGCACGGTGAAGCCGATTGTGGCACCGCTGTTGGACCAGACCGTCGGGCTGCCGCCGGTCGCGTTGATCACCGCGTCGCCGCCGGTGCTGCGGAAGTAGGTGAACGGCAGGCCGTGCCCGATGGTGGCCCGCAGGGTGCGTGACCCGTCACTCCAGTACGGGGTGACAGTCCAGTCCGTCCAGTCGTCCACCAGGACGTTCGGGGCGCCCAGCCCGGCCACGCCGACCCGGATGTCCTCGACGTAGGGGTACTTGAACTCGCCGACCCCGGTGGCGGTGCCGGTGATGGTGGCCGTGGAGGTGGCGGAGAAGCCGAGGCCGTCGGTGACCGGCTGGTAGGCGACCGGGTGGGCGTGCAGTGGCTCGCTGAAGGCGCAGTTGAAGCGCTTCCACAGCAGCGAGGACCACCAGTCGTTCGTCGGTACCGGCCCGGCGGGTGCGGCGGCGGTGACGTACTGCCGGGGGTTGGTGGTGAGGTTTCCGCAGCCGCTGGGGAGCGGGCCGACGGGGGTGGTGGTGTAGCTGCCGGCGCCGACCGGCGCGGCCTGTGCGGCGGAGGTGGCGATGACGGCCAGCCCGCCGAGGACGAGGGCCGCGGCGGCGCTGGCGGCCAGGAGTCGGTGGTGGGTGCGGTGTGGGACGGGAGGTCGCATCTTTCCTCCATCGCGCCGGTCCCGGCCGCAGCCGGTGGGCGCGTTTCGTCGTCATTGTGAGTTTAGGTAGGCCAGAGAGCGCTCTCTGAGGTGTTAGGCGGACGGTAGTTCACGAATGAGACCTCCGTCAATGTTGCGGAGTGATGACGTGCGAATGACGCGGGACGCGATGCCCCGGTTCAGCGCCCCGGTGGTTTCGCCGGACAGCCGTGCCGGCGGTGCCAGGCGGCCACCTCGTCCGCCGGTGCGCGGTTGCCGCCCTTGCGCCACGAGTCGAGGTACGGCGCCGGCCAGACCACGCCCCGGCGGATCCACCAGCCGTCCTCACCCAGGCACGGCGGCGAGATGCCGAAGTGCAGGTGACAGACGTTGTTGGCGTTGCCCGTCCGACCCGCGGTGCCGAGTTGCTGCCCGGCCCGTACCCGCCCGCCGGGCTCGATGCCGACGGCGATCTCGGTCAGGTGCGAGCCGTAGTAGCGCACGCCGTCGTCGCCGAGCACCGACACCGACAGGCCACCGTTGTACGGGCCCTGTGGACCCCGCTTGTCGTACCGGTCCCGGCGGCTGACCTCGCCGACCGTACCGTCGGTCACCGCCACGAACGGTTCGCCGCAGTCGGCGAAGATGTCCGTGCCCGGGTACCCGGAGTGGGTCGGGTGGTAGTCGACGTTGCGGGCGCGTACCGGAAAGACGTGCGGCAGCCGGTCGGCACCCGGTGTGGCGGTCGGTGCGGGCTGATCGGCGCTCTCCGGCCCCGGGCTGCCGGTCGGGCTGCCGGCGGCGGTCGGGGTGGCGCTGGCCGGTGCCGTCGGGCTGGTCCCGGTCGTCGCGCTTGTCGGGCTGCTGGTCGGTGCGGACCAGGTGGGTCCGGGATCTGTCGCGCAACCGGCGGCGAGCACCGGCACGAGCAGCAGCGCCGCGTACGGCAGGTGTCGTCGTCCGGTCAGCGCAACCACCCGGCCATCCTGACAGAACCCGCGCCGTCCGGCCCGGCCGCATACGCTCGCCCGCCCGACCAGCAACGGTCCTCCCCGGTACGGTGAGCAGTACCGGCCAGGCGTGGGAGGAGTGGCCAGCGATGATGCCGTACAGCCCGTCGGGTCTCTTCCCCAGCGGGCGCCCGCCGCGTCCCACCTACCGCGAGCCGCACCCGGTCAGCGGCTCGGCCATCGCCGCCGGCGCCACCGGCACGGCCGCCTGGTTGGTCATCTTCGGGCTGCTCGGCGGCAGCCTCACCGGGTACGCCTGGTGGACCCTGATCGCCGGAGCGCTGGCCTGGCTGGTGGCCCTCGTGCTGGTCCGGTACGGCGACCGTGGGGTGGCCACCGGTATCGCCATCGTGACCGCCGGAGGGTGGAGCATCGCGGCTGCCGCGGTCGCCGTCCGGTGGTGGACCAGTGGGGACTGGCCGCTCTGGTGATTCCTACCGGCATTGAGTGCGTTGCGTCGTCGTGCAGGCACTGAAACCCATCTTGACTGTGCCGCCAGGACTCGGCACTCTCCCGGTATGGCCTGGACCACTCCGCGGCTCGACCCGGATCGCAGCCGTCGCCGCCTTCAGCTGCTCGCGCAGTTGGCGGACGCCCGCTCGATACGCGAACGAGAACGGCCACAGCGGGTGCGCACCGAGCGACTGCGCGAGCTGATCGCCACCCGTCGCCGGCTCGCCGGCTGAGCGGAACCAGATACTTCCCCAGGAATGACCGGCCGGCGCTTCGGGGCGTTGACCGGTCGCCTACCGATCCGACCGGCTAACGTGCACGCGTAACGGCTGGCGTGAGCTGTGCCAAGGGCTACTTGGGGGGACCGTGTCGTACTTCGCTGCGGCCGTGGTGCGCGAGAAGGGCGGCTGGACAGCCGCCGAGCTGAGTCTGCGGGGTGTCGCCGACGTCGACGATGTCGCCGAGCGGCTGCGCGACGTCGGACCCGATGCCGACCTGTCGCTGTTGTTCGTCGAGGCGGACGACACCTACCTGGTCATCCTGCGCCTCGACGAGGGTGAGGACCTGCGGGTCTTCGGCTCGGACTCGGCCTTCGCGGAGGAGTCCCGGCTGGGTGCCCTGCTGGTCGGTGACCTCAAGACGTCGATCGCCGGGCTCGACGACGCCGAGGAGACGCCTCCCGCCACGACAAGTGGCGACGACAACGAGCAACCGGCCGTCGACCCAGAGGCCGACCCGGTCGGTGAGGCGGACATCCTGGCCGACCTGGGCATCTCCGCGCAGCAGTTGCTCGCCCTCTGCGCACACGAAGGGCTGATGCCGGCCGACGTCACCGCCGAGGTCTGCCAGGTGCTGGGCTGCGTCGACGACGTCGAGGAACTGCGTGAGGTCTGACCCAGCCGGCGGAGCACCGCCGGGTGGTGCGGGACCTGTCGGCGTCGGATCTGCTGGCGCGCCGGTGGGCGGTGGGGAGCCGGCGGACGCGACCGATCCGGCGTTGGAGACGGTCCGGGCCGGGCAGCCCACTCCCGGTGCGGTCGCGCGGGTGGGGCCGGGCGCGCACGAGGGCCTGGCCGATCCGGGCGGCATCGGCCGCCGGCAGCGACACGAACTCTGGATGCGCCGCGCCCTGGAGGTCGCGGTAACCGGTCCGGCGGTTGCCGACTCGTCCGGGCCGGCCGACGACGTGCCGGTGGGTGCGGTGCTCTACGGCCCGGACGGTGACGAACTGGCGATCGGCCGCAACGAGCGGGAGTTGACAGGCGATCCGACCGCGCACGCCGAGGTGCTGGCGCTGCGGCGGGGGGCCGAACGGCTGGGCCGCTGGCGGTTGGACGGCTGCACCCTGGTGGTCACCCTGGAACCGTGCACCATGTGCGCGGGCGCGTTGGTGCTGTCCCGGGTGTCCACCGTGGTCTTCGGCGCATGGGAACCGAAGACCGGTGCCGCCGGCTCGCTCTGGGACGTGCTGCGCGACCGCCGCCTCAACCACCGCCCCGAGGTGTACGGCGGAATCCTGGCCACCGAGACCGGCACCGTCATGCGCGCCTTCTTCCGCTGACGTCGCGCCCCGCCGGCCGACGCTGCTGGTGCTGGTGCTTGCGTCAGGCGGGGCGCAGCAGGGCGCCGGCGATGCCTCGGGCGAGGTCCGTCCAGGGCGCCGGGCGCAGGGTCGCCGGGTCGAGCCGGACGACGGCTCGCCGCCCCTCGGCGTACACCGTCGTGCCGTCGAGCGAGTGGAAGCGGAAGCCGTAGACGGCGCTGCTGGTGCCGAGGTGCTCCAGCCAGAAGTGCACGCCGACCGGGCCGGTGCCGGTGATCGGCGCACGGAAGCTGATCGCGAACTCGCGGACCGCGTGGAACACGTCGGGGGTGGTGGCCCGCCCGTTCTGCAAGGCGACCCCGTTGGCGGACCAGTACGCGGTGAGCGCCCGCTCCAGCAGCAGCGCGTACCGCGCGTTGTGCAGGATGCCCATGGCGTCGAGGTCGTCGAAGTGCACCATGGCGTGCTCGACGTGGCCGTACTCGACGGCGGTGGGGTCGGCGACGGCGTTGCTCATGGGGTGCCTTCCGGTAGCAGGGTGGGATCGGGGCTCAGGCCCCGGAGCCGGTCCAGCACGCTCCGGCGGGCGTGCCGGTAGGTGCTCTCCGGGTCGAAGAGTCGGGAGCGCATCGCGGCGGCGATCCCGAACGAATCGATCTCGTACGCCAGCAGCGCCACGTCCACCTCGGCGGGCAGCTCACCGAGCTCGACCGCCTCGCGGACGAGCCGTTCCAGGAACGCGGTCCAGTCGGCGAGGACAGTGGCGAGGCGATCGTGCACGGCACCGGGCCGGGCGTTGAACTCGAACTCGGCGGTGCCGAAGAAACACCCCCCGGGCAGCACCCGGGTGGCGTAGAAGTCGATCCGCGCCTGGTGCAACGCCCAGATCCGGCGTACGCCCCGAGGTGCGCGCAGGGCCGGGGCGATGATCAGCTCCTGCCACTGGGCCACGGCCCGGTCGATGGTGGCGAGCTGAAGCGCCTCCTTGGAGCGCCAGTGCGCGAAGATGCCGGACTTGCTCACTCCGAGGGAGTCGGCGAGATGCCCGAGCGACAGCCCGTCGAGGCCGTTCTCGCTGGCCAGGCTGACGGCGGCGTCCAGCACTGCGGTGCGGGTGCGCTCACCCCGGGCCAGCCGGCCGTCGACGGTCATGTCTGCCACCGTACTAAATAAAACCGACCGGTCGTATTAATTTCTCCGGTGACGACCGTCACCCCTCGACGCGAAGCGTCCCGCCATCCCCCGCACACGAAGCGTCCCGTCGCCGACGAGCGGTGACGGGACGCTTGTGGGTGCCGCGAGTCAGGCGACGATGGTGTCCAGGGCGATCTCGACCATCTGGCTGAAGGTCTGCTCCCGCTCCTGGGAGGTGGTCTTCTCGCCGGTCTTGATGTGGTCGCTGACGGTCAGCAGGGTCAACGAGCGGGCCTTGAACCGGGCCGCGATCGTGTAGAGCGCCGCCGACTCCATCTCCACCGCCAGCACCCCGTAGTCGGCCAGCCGGTCGTAGAGATCCGGCCGGTCGGTGTAGAAGGCGTCCGCCGCCAGGATCGGCCCGACCCGCATCGCGATGCCGCGCCGCTCGGCCACCTCCACCGAGGTACGCAGCAGCCCGAAGTCGGCCACCGGGGCGTAGTCGATCAACCCGTCGAAACGCACCCGGTTCATGTTCGAGTCGGTCGACGACCCGATCGCCGCGATCACGTCCCGCAGTTGCAGGTCCTCGGACAACGCGCCACACGAGCCGACCCGGATCAGGGACTTCACGCCGTACTCGTTTACCAGCTCGTGTGCGTAGATCGAGGCGGACGGCATGCCCATCCCCGACCCCTGCACGGAGACCTCGACACCGTTCCAGCGGCCGGTGAAACCCAGCATCCCCCGGACCGTCGAGTAGCAGCTCGCCCCTTCGAGGTAGGTCTCCGCGATCCACTTGGCCCGCAGGGGGTCACCCGGCATCAGGACCCGCTCGGCGATCTCGCCCGGCTTCGCGCCGATGTGCGTACTCATGCCAGTGATCCTGCCAGGCCGGGCGGCCGGGGACCGGTTCGGCGTCCGAACCGGGAGTCCTGTAGCCTCTTCGGCGGTGGCGTGTCCGAGTGGCCTAAGGAGCACGCCTCGAAAGCGTGTGAGGGTTTACGCCCTCCGCGGGTTCAAATCCCGCCGCCACCGCTCGTGAACAGCGAGAACGCCCGGTCGATCCGTGAGGATCGCACCGGGCGTTCTGCTTGTGGTCCCAGTTGAGCGCGGTTCGTGGCCGGGCGGAGCTGAGCACTCGACTCCGGCCCGCGCTAGGTATCCGGGCCCGTGTATGTCTGGCGCCTGCGGGTTAGTGTCAGCCTCCACTCGAGGGAGGATCGCTGTGGTTTTCACGCCTGCACAACCGTTGGCACCCGCCGGACCGGTCACGTCCCGTTCCGGTGGCTCCTTTCGGCCGCATCTGATCTGGGAGGCGGTGCTGCTGGCGCTGACCGTCGTCGCCGCGATGGTGTGGTACTCCCAGGACGGGTCGCGGCTGTCGCCGCTGGTGTTCAACATCGCCTCCGCCGGCCTGCTGGCGACCGCTTTCGCGCTGTCGCTGCGCACCGCCACGCCCAACCTCGCGGTCGTCGCCGTCGCGGCCCTCGCCGGCCTGACGTACGCGGCGGTGCTCGACGCCGGCGCCCCGGTCCTCGTCGCGGCGGTCGCCGCGATCGCCGCGGCGGCGTTCTTCGGTCTCGGGATGGGCCTGATCGCCGGGCTGCTGCAGGCGCCCGGGTGGGCGGTGTCGCTGGGCGGGCTGGCCCTGACGCAGGGCATTCTGTTCGCCACCATCGGCAGCGGCGGTCCGCGGCGGCTCGCGAGCGAAGGTTGGATCCGGTCCGACGGTGCCGGGGCCGGGTGGCTGGTGCTGTTTCTCCTGGCGTCGATCGGTGGCGCGGTGGTGTGGTCGATCCCGGCGGTGCGGCGGGCGCTGAGCGGCAACCGGGTCGTCGCCGGGGAGCCGCCGTCGCCGTTCGGTGCACGGCTGCTGGGCGCGGTCATCGGCCTGGGCGGTTCCAGCCTGATCGCGGGCGCGGCCGGAGTCCTGCTGACCGGCCGGATCGGCGCCACAACCCTGTCGGCCGACATCGGTCAGCTGACGTTGGTCGCCGGCGCCGTCCTGCTCGGCGGCGTGAGCGTGGCCGGCGGGCGGGGCGGCTTCGCGGGCACCGTGCTGGGGGTCACCCTGCTGAGCCTGGCGCAGATGACCATCCTCGTCGCGGACGGCCCCCGGTGGCTGCCGACGGTTGTCTTCGCGCTGGCGATCCTCGTCGGCCTGGGCGTCAGCCGGGCGCTGGAGGCCCTGCAACCGGCGCTGCCCGCGAGCGTGCCGAGCGCCGGGCCGACCGAGCCGTTGCGGAGGTACTGACCACTGTCCGCCTGTCTGCACGGCCGGTTTACGGCCGTGCAGGCCGCGACGTCTGGCCGGACAGACATGGTTTTTGATCTACGTGTCCCTATGCTGTGAGTGCGACAAGGGGATGCGGGGGTTTCTATGCGGCGCAGGCTTGCTGGTCTGACGGTTCTGACGATGGTGGCCGCTGGGTTGACGGTGAGTGCTCCCGCCCGGGCCGCCGACGAGTTCCGGACCATCACCCGGGATGGCCTGATCATGCAGTTCCACCGGGTGGCGAAGGCGGTCACCCCGGTGAAGGGGACCGGGGCGACCCGCTCCGACTTCGACGGCGACGGGGTCGACGACATCGCGGCCAGAGCCGACTGGCTCACCCACAGCCTGCCGCACTACCCGACGGGCGTGGTGGTGGTGCGCTACTCGTCCGCGCCGCACGTCGACTACTTCATCGGCACGGGGGTGGACAACATCTCCAGCTTCGGCATCGCGCTGGTGGCCGGTGACTTCAACGGTGACGGCTACGACGACCTGGCGATCGGTGACGCCGACGAGGCCGATACCAAGAAGAACAACGCCCGTGGCGGTGGGGTCTGGATCATCCCGGGCAGCCGTACCGGCCTGGTGGTCGACTCGACCAGGCACTTCAACCAGAGTTCCCCCGGTGTGCCCGGCGAGTCGGAGAACCGCGACGCGTTCGGTGCGTCGCTGGCGGCCGGTGACATCAACGGCGACGGGCGGGACGACCTGGCGATCGGGGCCTTCAAGGAGGCGATCGGCAGCGTCAAGGAGGCCGGTGCGGTCACCATCCTGTACGGCGCAACCGGCGGTCTGACCGGCATCGGGGCCCAGCAACTGCACCAGAACCAGGCGGCGGTGCCGGGATCGGCCGAGCACCGTGATCATTTCGGCATGTCGCTGGCCATCGGCAAGGTCAACAACAACAAGTACGCCGACCTGGTCATCGGCGCGCCGCACGAGAACGACGGCAGTGGCGCCAACGGCAGCGGCATGGTGACCCTGATGTGGGGATCCAAGAACGGCGTGAAGCTCAGCGGTGCCACCTCGGTCACCGGCGCGGGGGTCTACAAGGCGACTGGCCGCAAGGACACCATCGCCTGGTACCTGGGCATGTCGCTGGCGATCGGTGACGTGAACGGTGACGGGTTGGGCGAGGTGATCGCCGGGGCACCGAACGCGCAGACCCCGCATCTCGACGGCGGTCTGATCGCGGTCTTCACCGGCCGTACCGGCGGCGCCGGGCTGTCCGGCAAGGCCGTGAAGATCATTACGCAGCGTACGACCGGGGTGCCGGGTTCACCGGAGAGCGGTGACCGGTTCGGCGCGACCCTGGCGGCCGGCGACGTGACCGGCGATGGTCGGGCGGACGTGCTGGTCGGTGCCCACACCGAGGCGATCGGTAAGAAGGACGAGGCCGGCATGATCGTCCTACTCAAGGGTTCCTCGTCCGGGCTGACCGGCACCGGCGCGCAGGGGTTCGACCAGAACCACTCCGTCGTTCCGGGTGGGGCCGAGCGCGGCGACCGGTTCGGCGGCTCGCTCGCGCTGTTGAACCTCAACGGCAAGGGCCCGCTGGACGCGCTCGTGGCATCGACCGGAGAGGAGGTCGCCGGAGACATTCCCGGTTACCCCTCCGCGACGTTGTCCCGGTTCCACGGTTCCTCCAGCGGGATCGTCGCGCAGTCCGGCTCGTGGAGCGGGCGTGCCCTGAACACCAACCGTCTTGAGTTGCTGAACTACGGCCAGCGCATCGCCGGGCCGCAGAGCAGTGGACCGTGGTACTGAGCAGGGAGACGGGGGCGCAGATGCGGCGCAGGCTGGCCGGAGTGTCGGTGTCGGTGGTTGCGGCGAGCCTGATGGTGGGTCCTCCTGCACAGGCGGCGGCGGACGAGTTCCGGACCATCACCCGGGAGGACGTGATCCTTCAGTACCACCGGGTGCCGAAGCAGGTCACCCCGGTGCAGGGGACCGGGCCCACCCGGTCCGACTTCGACGGTGACGGGGTCGACGACATCGCGGCGGCCAGTGGCTCAACGCACGAACGACTGGCACACCATTCGACCGGGATCGTGGTGGTGCGCTACTCGTCCGCACCGTACGTCGACTACTTCGCGGGTGTGCTCTCGTCGGACGGCGGCTGTGGCTGCTTCGGCATGGCGTTGGCCGCCGGCGATTTCAACGGCGACGGCTACGACGACCTGGCCATCGGTGACTCCGACGAAGTCGATCCGGGCAACAAGACCCATGCCGGTGGGGTGTGGGTGATTCCGGGCAGCCGCAACGGTCTGGTGGTCGACTCGGCGCAGCACTTCAACCAGAGCAGCCCCGGGGTGCCCGGTGCGGCGGAGGACTACGACTGGTTCGGTTCGGCGCTGGCGGCCGGTGACATCAACGGCGACGGCCGCGACGACCTGGCGATCGGGGCGTACGGCGAGTCGATCGGCAAGGTCAAGGAGGCCGGTGCGGTCACCGTCCTGTACGGCGGGGTGGGCGGCCTGCGGACAGCCGGCGCGCAGCAACTGCACCAGAACCAGGCTGCCGTGCCGGGTGCCGCCGAGCGCGGTGACCACTTCGGCTTCACGCTGGCCATCGGCAAGGTGAACGAGAACAAGTACGCGGACCTGGTCATCGGCGCACCGCACGAGAACGACGGTCAGACCTGGAACGGCAGCGGCATGGTGACCCTGATGTGGGGCTCGGCGAACGGGGTGAAGCTCAGCGGGGCCACCTCGGTCACCGGCGCGGGGGTCTACAAGGCGACCGGCCGCCAGGACACCATCGCCTGGTATCTCGGTGAGGCGTTGGCGATCGGTGACGTGAACGGCGACGGCCTGGGCGAGGTGATCGCCGGAGCACCCGGTGCCCAGACCCCGCACCTCTACGGTGGTCTGATCGCGGCCTTCACCGGTCGTACCGGTGGCGCGGGCCTGTCCGGCAAGGCTGTGAAGATCATCACCCAGCGTACGGCCGGTGTTCCGGGCAGCCCGGAGCAGGAGGACCGGTTCGGTGCGGCGCTCGCGGTGGGTGACGTGACCGGCGACGGTCGGGCCGACGTGCTTGTGGGTGCGCCCGGCGAGGCGATCGGCAAGAAGACCAAGGCAGGCGCGATCGCCCTGCTCAAGGGCTCTGCCTCCGGGTTGACCGGTACCGGGGCTCAGGGGTTCGACCAGGACCATGCGGTGGTGCCGGGCGGTGCGGAACGTGGCGACCATTTCGGCGCTTCGGTCGCCATCCTCAACCTCGACGGAAAGGGCCCACTGGACGCTGTCGTGGCATCGACCGGCGAAGAAGTCGCTGGCGACCAGGCCGGGTATCCTTCCGGCACGTTGTCGCGGTTCCTCGGCGCCTCGGGCGGTCTAGTGCCGCAGGCGGGCTCCTGGAGTGGTGCGTCGTTGCGCACCGACCGGATCTGGCCGCAGTGGTACGGCGTGCGGATCGCCGGCCCGGTCAGCGGCGGCCCACGATATTTCTGATCTTCCGAAACGGGGTTCTTGATGCGGCGAAGTGTCGCAGGACTGTCCACCTTGGCCATCGGAGCTGGTCTGGCGGTGAGTGTGCCCGCCCCGGCGGCAGCGAACGACTACCGGACGGTCACCCGGGACGGGATCGTTCTTCAGCACTACCGGGTCGCGAAGGCGACCACGCCGGTCAAGGGGACCGGGCCGACCCGGTCCGACTTCGACGGTGACGGGATCGACGACATCGCCGCCTCCGCCGACCCCACTGAGTACCGCTTCCCACAGGCGCCGATGGGTCTGGCGGTGGTGCGGTACTCCTCGGCACCGTATGTCGACTACTTCGCGACCGCGGTCACGCCGGCCGGCGGTGAGCCCGCCTTCGGTGAGGTACTCGCCGCCGGGGACTTCAACGGTGACGGCTACGACGACCTGGCCGTCGGCGACTACGGCGAGTACGACCTGAGCGCGAAAGCGAATGCGGGAGGGGTCTGGGTGATCCCCGGCAGCAGCAACGGTCTGCGGCTCGATGCGGCGAAGCATTTCACCCAGAGCACCTCGGGGGTGCCGGGTGCCTCGGAGCAGGGAGACTGGTTCGGTTCGGCGCTGGCGGCCGGTGACATCAACGGCGACGGCCGCGACGACCTGGCGATCGGGGCGTACGGCGAG
>NZ_PNOZ01000062.1:0-34247 GCF_002879555.1 Verrucosispora sp. ts21
CGACTACCGGGGCTGCCGGTACGCGTTCGGCTACCCGGCCTGCCCCGACCTGGAGGACCGGGCGAAGATCGTGGAGCTGCTCGGCGCGGAGCGGATCGGCGTGCAGCTGTCGGAGGAGTTCCAGCTCATGCCCGAGCAGGCCACCGACGCCATCGTCGTCCACCACCCCGAGGCCAGCTACTTCAACGCCAAGTGATGACCGCAGGTGCCGTGACCTGCACTTCCGGCACCTGCGGTAGGCGTTGAACCATGATCATGCCGTCCCCAGGCCGTCACTGGGTTCCGGATCCGGTCGGCGTGCCCAGGTACGTCGACAGGGCCTTGATGCTCTCCCCGGCATCCAGGAGAACCGAGGCGTAGGTGTGCCGCAGGACGTGCATCCCGTTGCGCCGGTCGTCCGGGATGCCGGTGGCCCGGATCGCGTACTTCCAGACGCCAGGGTTGAACTTCGAGCGGCTGAGCGGCAGGTCGTCCGCGTCGGTCAGGTAGAGCGTGACCGACACCGGGTCACCAGTCTTGGGCGGGGCGAAGATCAGTGCCCCGCGTACGAGCTTCACCTGTCGGACCACGTGGAGAACGGGCCGTGTCGGGTCGAGGTCGGCAGGGCTCATGCCGAAGATCCCTCCCTGCCACAGGCCGCAGCCCGCACCCAGGTCGACGCTGACCCGATAGCGGTCCGGCATCTTCGCGCGGAACGCGGTGAGTTGGTCGACGGACCATGGCCGTCCCAGCAACTGTTTGACAGTGGGGTTAGTAGGCGTGCCCATGGCCGGGGCCAGTGGCCGAAGACGTCAACGCATGCAAGAGCCGTTGGTACTCGGCTGGTTCGCCGATCGCGGCCCTGTGCTGTGGGTGGTCGACGTAGTGGCGGATCGTGTCGGCGATGAACCAGGGGTGGACGTTGTCGATGCGCAGCCGCCGCCGGCCGTGCGGCAGTATGCCACGGCGGCGTACCAGGTCCGGTTGTGCGTAGGTCAGGGCCATGGTGGATGCCCTGACTGCGGGCTGGGAAGGGCGGCCGGGTGCCAGGGCCTCCCACGGCACCATCAAGGAGCCGGTGAAGTCGCGTTGACAGATACCGTCCGGTCGCAGCTCGACCGAAACACCACGCCAGCCGCCGGCAACGTGTACACCGACGCCGACCAGGAGCAGCAACGGCAACACCATGGACGGGTGGCCCCCGTAAGTTTCGCCAAGGTCGCGAGCCCCCAGCGGCAGTGAGGCCAAGAACATGTACGCGACGGCTATATAGACCTGGAACGCGCTCGGTTCAGTGGCGAACGCCTGAACCTCGGGCTTGACCAGAAAGACCGCCTGCCGTGGCCGAAGCAGGGCGAGTATGGCCAGCGACAACGCCAGCATCCCGGCGAGGATGGTCGCGGTGCCCAGGATCGAGCCCAACTGATCGGACAGCCGACGGCCCACGGCCAGGAACACGGCCAGAACAAGCGCAATGGTGAGGATCGGCCGCCGGTATCGGACCGTCACGGCGGAGAACGCGGCCAACATGCCAGGAGCGTAGTCGACCTTCTCCACACCTTTGGCCCCTCGAGGGCGCCGCGCCCGCGCCAGCCCCGGCGCCGCCCGCCGCGCCGGCGCATTGTTGAGCTGGGTGTGTAAACGCATCGGTCGGTGGGCTGGACGTGGTGGGTCGCCGCGGTCCGGAACGTACGCGCGATGGTCTGCCCTTACCGACGGTCGTGGATTCTGGCACACTCACCCGCCGTGATGATCTTTCGTGGTCGTACGGCGCTGACCGCGGTGACCGGTGCGGTGCTGCCGGTTCTATTGCTCGCGGGCTGCGCCGATGGCGCAGCGCCGGAGGGGACGGCGTCGTCCGACGCGATTCGTGTCGTGTCGGACGACTTCTGCGACCGTGTCGACTACACGCTCGCGACGTCGGCCTTCGGCGGCAAGCCGACGCCGATTCCGCCGGCGGACGACGATCGTGGTCCCGACTTCCGGTGCGCTAAGAGCTTTTTCAGTGGGGCTGGGTTTCTCGGCGGGTTCGTGTTCGTGAAGGTGCAGAGCTTTGGTGATGCGAGTGAGGCCCGCACCGGCTTCGAGCGTTCGGCCACCGTGAGTTCGGCGGAGCCGTTCGAGGGCGGTTCGGAGATCGTCGCCGATGTGGTCCGTTATCAGCAGCTCCGGGATGATGCCAAGATCGAAATCCTGGAAGCCAACGTGATCATGGAGGTCCGGGTGACAGTCGTGGGCTCGGTGGGCGACGAGCAGGCGGCGGCGTTGCCGCCGGCAGCGGTCCGGCTGGCAGTGCACACGCTGGATCTGATCCGCGCCGGCTGATCACCGCCGGACTGTCTCACCGAGGCCCGGTTGGCGGCGGCCCCTGCCCGACGGCCGTACCGCCGTCGTTGACGACGCCCCGACCGACCTGGCCGGCCTGCTGCGCATCGACTACCGGGGCTGCCGGTACGCGTTCGGCTACCCGGCCTGCCCCGACCTGGAGGACCGGGCAAAGATCGTGGACCGCTCGGCGTGCAGTTGCCGGGAGTTCCACGCTCATGCCCGAGCAGGCCATCGACGCCATTGTCGTTCACCAACCCGAGGCCAGCTACTCCAACGCCACGTGACGCCGTCACCCGGCCCGAGTTGCACAAACACACTGTTCCGATGGGCGCTCAGGCCGTCGGGGATCGTGGGCGGTCAGGTCAGTAGTCGTAGCTCGGGCACATCGTGGCTCTGTGCGATCGGCGTGGAACAGTGCTGGCAGGCGGTGGATTGCGGTCGGAGGACGTTCGTCTGAATGGAGAACTCGCCGACCTGTTCCTGCTCAGGGCAGTAGTACCCGAGGTGGTGCCGCACCCATGGCGTGTGGCTGAGCCCATGGGCTGGCTGGTCTCGGATGGCGTCGTGGAAGGGGGCCCACCAGTAGTCCACGATTGCTTGGAGAGCTGTCCGATCATGCTCCTGGGTCTGGTCGAACGCGGCGATCCTGGCGGCGGTGTAGTGCTCGCCGGTTTCGCGGGTGCCGGAGCAGATCGCGCGTTCCGCACCTAGCTCGAAGGATGTCGTGCGCCCGGTGCGTTCGCAGATGAAGCAGTCCAGGCTGAGGGCGAGCTTGCCACGCCAGTGCAGATGATGCAGCGGCGTTTCGGGGACGGCCAGGACGGTCCGGACTTGAATCGATCTCAGCACGGCTCGATCTTGTCAGCCGTCCCGGCCGCGTTGTACTGATCGACTCCGTTTCGGCGAAACGGTGGTATCGGGCGGGGGCGGTAGGCGCCGTTTCGGCGTAACTGTGGGCGCCGACTGGCCGGTGGCCGGGCTGGGCCAAAGGCGTGCCCGCGCGGACGGGGGACTGGGGGAGGCTTCGCTGTCGATGATCATCATGGCTGGCAGGATGTAGATCATGCTCGCCCTGCGCCGCACCCTGTCCACCTGGACCGTTTTCGTACCGATTGCTGCCCTGCTGGTGCTCGCGCTGACGTGGAACCAGAAGCTCGACGGCATCATGGTCGTGATCGTGGGCCTGTTCCTGGCCGGCGCGGTCCTGGCGGCGGTGCACCACGCCGAGGTGGTGGCGCACAAGGTCGGCGAGCCGTACGGGTCGCTGGTGCTCGCGGTGGCGGTCACCGTGATCGAGGTGGCCCTGATCGTCACGCTGATGATCAGTGGTGGGGAGAAGACGCAGTCCCTGGCGCGGGACACGGTCTTCGCCGCCGTGATGATCACCTGCAACGGCATACTCGGCCTGTCGCTGTTGATCGGCGCGTTGCGTCGTCGGTTGGCCGTGTTCAATCCGGAAGGTACCGGTGGCGCGTTGGCCACTGTGGCCACCCTGGCCACCCTCAGTCTGGTGGTGCCGACGTTCACCACAGGGCGGTCCGGTCCGCAGTTCAGCCCGGCCCAGTTGACCTTCGCGGCGGCGGTGTCGCTGGCCCTGTACGCCCTGTTCGTGATGGTGCAGACCGGCCGGCACCGGGACTACTTCCTGCCGGTGGGCAGTGAAGGGGAGACGCTGCCGGAAGAGGTGCACGCCGATCCCCCGTCGACCCGGCAGGCCCTGATCAGCCTCGGGCTGCTGCTTGTCGCCCTGGTGGCGGTGGTCGGTGACGCCAAGTCGGTGTCCCCGGCGATCGAGGCGGGTGTCGCAGCGGTGAACCTGCCGCCGGCGTTCGTCGGGGTGATAATCGCGCTGCTGGTGCTGCTGCCGGAGACCCTGGCGGCGGCCCGTGCCGCCCGCCGCGACCGGGTGCAGATCAGCCTCAACCTGTCGCTCGGCTCGGCGATGGCAAGCATCGGCCTGACCATCCCGGCGATCACGATCGCCTCGATCTGGCTGGAGGGGCCGCTGCTGCTCGGCCTCGGCGGCACCCAGGTCACCCTGCTGGCGTTGACGGTGATAACAGGTGTGCTGACCGTGGTGCCGGGGCGGGCCACCCTGCTGCAGGGCGGGGTGCACCTGGTGCTGTTCGCCGCCTTCGTCTTCCTCGCCGCCAGCCCGTGACACCCCGCCCGCACGCCAGCACCGTCCGTCGGTGAACCGGGGAAGGCGATACGGCGTACCAGACGGCGACGGGCATGCCGGTCGTACCGTGGGGGTATGAGATCCGGCATCGCCGAGGCGGGAGGATGCGGTGGCGGCAGACGGGCGGAAGCGGCGTTGGGTCAGGTTCGCCGGTCTGGTGGTGGCGCTGGTGGCGGCGACCGCCTGCATGGTCGACCCGGTGGGTCAGCCGGGTGAGTCGACCGATCAGCGGGAACCGGCGTCGCCGAGCGAAGAGGTGACTCGGGCCGACGGCACCGACACGGTCGAGGAGTTCCAAGAGGACGTGGAGGTCGCCCGGCGCACCGCCGAGCGCTACTGGGGGGCGCAGTTCGAGGCGTCCGGGAGTTCGTTCCGGCCGATCCGGCAGGTGATCGCGTACCAGCGCGACGGCGAGGTGTCCTGCGGCGGGCAGGAGGTGCCCCGCAACAACGCCGTCTACTGCACGGTCAGCGACTTCATCGCGTACGACATCAACTGGTCGTTCGGGGCGTTCCGGCAGGTCGGTGACGCGTTCGTGTACTACCTGATCGGCCACGAGTACGCCCACGGGATCCAGACCCGCCTCGGCGTCCAGTACAACTTCACCATCCAGCAGGAGTTGCAGGCCGACTGCATGGCCGGGGCGTACCTGGGTGGTTCGGTGGAAGCCGGTTGGCTCACCCTCGACGAGGGTGACCTGGACGAGTTCCGTGAGGGTCTGCTCGCCGTCGGCGACGACCCGGGTCAGCCGTGGTTCGCCGAGGGCTCGCACGGCACCCCGCAGCAGCGCGCCGAGGCGTTCTTCCGGGGCTACGAGCGGTCGCTGTCGGCCTGCGGGCTGGGTTGAGAAAGGTCACCGACCCGGGCGTACGGCGGTGACGTGCTGACAGGATTCACCGGGTACCCGACGCGAGGAGGATCCGGTGACGAGTCACCCCGCCGCCGTGCTGTTCGACATGGACGGCACCCTGGTCGACAGCGAACGACTCTGGGACGTGGCGTTGGCCGAGCTCGCCGAGACGTACGGCGGCAGGCTTTCCGCCGAGGCGCGGCGGGCGATCGTCGGCACCGGGATGGCCGACTCGATGCGGATCCTGCACGACGACCTGGGTCAGCCGCACCGAGATCCGGTGGCCAGCGCGGAGTGGATCAACCGACGGATCCTCGAACTGTTCCGTACCGGGTTGCAGTGGCGGCCGGGCGCGTTGGCGTTGCTGGCGGCGGTGCGGGCGGCGCAGGTCCCGACGGCCCTGGTCACCTCCAGCGGCCGGGCGTTGGTCGAGATCGCCCTGGACACCCTGGGTCGGGACAGCTTCGACGTGGTGGTCTGTGGTGACGAGGTCGAGGCGACAAAGCCGCACCCGGAGCCGTACCTGACGGCGGCGCGGCTGCTCGGCGTACCGATCGACAGGTGTGTGGCGATCGAGGATTCGGCCACCGGGGTGGCCAGCGCGGTGGCCGCCGGAGCGGCGGTGCTGGCCGTGCCGGCGGAGGTGCCGATCGCGCCGCGCGACGGCGTACACCAGGTGGAGAGCCTGCTCGCGGCGGACCTGGAGTTGCTGGCCGCCCTGCTCGCCCGCACCGCCGCCTGACGCCTGCACCCGACGCTTGTGTTAAAAAGGGCCCCCTGTACCGCGCTAGGCGTTAACAGGGGGCCCTTCCTTACACGTCAGTCGTGGGCGATGGCGCCCAGGACGTTGATGCGGGCGGCGCGGACCGCGGGCAGGACCGCCGCGATCACGCCGATCAG
The DNA here is from genome assembly GCF_002879555.1 of Verrucosispora sp. ts21. NCBI lineage: Bacteria > Bacillati > Actinomycetota > Actinomycetes > Micromonosporales > Micromonosporaceae > Micromonospora > Verrucosispora sp. ts21. The sequence continues at coordinate 6,240 of NZ_PNOZ01000062.1, forward strand.
CGCGGCCAGGCCGAGGAAGACCCCCATCTGACTCCACGGCAGCACCAGGTCGGTGATGCCCTCGTCGCGTAGCGCCTCCACCACGGCGGCACCCAGGCCGGTGCCGACGACCACGCCGAGCAGCGCGCCGAACACCGAGATCACCACCGCCTCCACCGTGATCATGCCCATGGTCTGCGACCGCTTCAGGCCGATGGCGCGCAGCAGGCCCAGCTCGCGGGTCCGCTCCAGCACCGACAGGGCGAGGGTGTTGATGATGCCGAGTACGGCGATCACGATGGCCAGCGCCAGCAGGATGCGGATCATCGTGAGCAGGCTGTCGAGCTGGCCGGCCTGCTGATCGATGTACGCGTCGAGGCTGACCACCGACACCTCGGGGCTGTTGGCCAGCAACGTCTCGATGCGTGGTTGCACCGCGTCGACCGCCGTGCCGGGCTCCAGCTGGACGAAGCCCTGGATGGGCTGCGGGACGGCGAAGTTGCGGGCCGCCTCGGTCGGCACCACCATCTGCACGCCGGTGAACAGCGGCGAGTCCTCGAAGATGCCGCTGACAGTGAAGGTCTCGCTCTCACCGCGGGCGAACTGGATCGGCACTGTCGAACCGATGGACAGGCCACGGTCGGTTGCGGTGTCCACGCTGACCAGCAGCTGCCCCGGCCCCAGTTGGTCGAGGCTGCCGGCGGTCGCGGTCAGGCTGTAGACCTGGCTCAGCGCAGCCGGTTCGGTCACCGCTCCGGTGTAGGTGCGCTCGCCGTCGGCCAGGGACATGTCGCCGTAGAGGCCGTCGACCAGCCGTACCCCGGGGATCGTCTTCGCCTCGTCCAGCACTGCGGGATCGAAGGTCGGCGGGCGGGGGCCGGACTGCGCACCGGCGATCACCAGTTCCGCCTTGACGGTGTCCTGGGCCAGACCGCTGATGCTGCTCTTGGCCGAGTCGAGGATCACGGTGATGCCGGTGACCAGGGCGATGCCGACCATCAGCGCGGCGGCGGTGATCGCGGTGCGGCGCGGGTTACGGCCGGAGTTGAGCCGGCCCAGCCTGCCCGGCACCCAGCCGGAGAAGACCGCGCCGAGCGCCGCCACCACCGGCTTGCTGATCAGCGGCGTCAGCAGGGCCACCCCGATGAAGGCGAACAGCACGCCACCGAGGATGGTGGCCAGCGTGTTGCTGTCGGCGTAGCCGCCCAGGCCGAGGAAGAGCAGGGTGGCGCCGATCGCGGTGACCACCGCCCCGGCGATGGTGATCTTCGTCAGCGGACGGTCCGGCGTGGCGACGTCCTGCATCGCCGCGATCGGGGGGATCCGCGCGGCCCGCAGCGCCGGCAGCAACGCCGCCAGCACGGTGATCACCAGGCCGACACCGAACGCACCGATCACCGCCGACGCGGGCACCGCGATCCCGGCCAGGGTCATCCCACCGGCGAGGTTGCTGAACAGGTACGCCAGCAGCGCGCCGATGCCGATGCCGGCGGCCAGACCGAACACGGCGGCGATCAGGCCGATGGCGATCGCTTCCAGCACCACCGAGCCGATGATCTGCTTGCCGCTGGCACCGACGGCCCGCAGCAACGCCAGTTCCCGGGTGCGCTGCGCCACGATGATCGAGAAGGTGTTGAGGATCAGGAAGGTGCCGACCAGCAGCGCCACCGCGGCGAAGCCGAGCAGGATCCGGTTGAAGAAGGAGAGGCCCTCCTTCAGTCCGGCGGCGGCGTCGGCGGAGAGCTGCTCGCCGGTCTTCACGTCGTAGGCGTCGCCGACCGCGGCGGCCACCGAGTCGCGCAACTGCTCGTCGGAGACGCCGGTGGCGGCGGTGGCCACGATGTTGGTGTAGACGTCCGGCTCGCCGAGCATCAGTTGCTGTGCCGTCGGCGTGGTGAACATGATCTCGTTGGCGCCGCCCATGGAGTCCCGGTCGCCGCTGTAGCCGAAGATGCCGACGATGGTGAAGTCCTTGCGCGGCTGGAGGGTGAGCACGCCCACCCGGTCGCCGACGGCCACCTTGGCCGCGGTCGCCAGACCCTTGTTGATCACGATCTCGTCGTCGGCCTGCGGCTCGCGGCCCTCGCGCAGCTGCACCAGGTCGCCCTCGCCGACCCAGTTGCCACCGAGCTGCGGCGGGCCGAACGAGGCGACCACCTTGCCGTTGCTGCCGATCAGACGGGCACCTTCGGCGACCACCGTGCCGGTCACCTCGGCCACCCCGTCCACGCCCTGCACCTTCGCAAGGAGGGCAGCCGGCACCGGCCCGGCCAACTGCGGGCCGTTCATCTCGTTGCCTTGCACCTTCGGCTTGGCGGCGACGCTGACGTCGACCTCTTCGTAGGCGTCGGCGAAGATCTGGTCGAAGGTGCGGCCGAGGGTGTCGGTGAGCACGAACGCACCGGAGACGAACATCACGCCCAGCACCACGGCCAGGCCGGACAACATCAACCGGACCTTGCGGGCCAGCAGGCTCTTCAGTGTCGCCCGGAACATCAGCGGGCCACCTCGGTAATGGTGTCCAGCTTCTTCATCGTGTCCAGCACCGTGTCGGCGGTCGGCTCGATCAGCTCGGAGACGATCTGCCCGTCGGCCAGGAAGACCACCCGGTCGGCGTACGCGGCGGCGGTCGGGTCGTGGGTGACCATGACGATGGTCTGACCGTGTTCGCGTACCGAGTTGCGCAGGAAGTTCAGCACCTCGGCGCCGGCCCGCGAGTCCAGGTTGCCGGTCGGTTCGTCGGCGAAGATGACCTCGGGGCGGGCCACCAACGCCCGCGCGCACGCCACCCGCTGCTGCTGGCCGCCGGAGAGCTGCGCCGGCCGGTGGTCGAGCCGGTCGCGCAACCCGACCGTGTCGATGACGGTGTCGTACCAGGCATGGTCGGGCTTGCGGCCGGCGATGGAGAGCGGCAGCAGGATGTTTTCCTTGGCGGTCAGCGTCGGCAGCAGGTTGAACTGCTGGAAGATGAAGCCGATCTTGTCCCGGCGCAGCTTCGTCAGGCCGGCGTCACCGAGACCGGTGACCGTGGTGTCGCCGACGTGCACGGTGCCTCGGGTGACCGTGTCCAACCCGGCCAGGCAGTGCATGAGTGTCGACTTGCCGGAGCCCGAGGGGCCCATGATCGCAGTGAACCGTCCGCGCTCGAACTCGGCGCTGACCCCCCGCAGCGCGATGACCTGAGCCTCGCCGCTGCCGTACACCTTCCACACGTCGCTCGCCCGGGCTGCGGCCTCTGCCGACCGGCCTGTCGTAGCGGTCACGTTATAACCTCTCCGTTGCTGTTCAGATCGTGCCGCCCTCCCGTGGATCCCGGCACGAGTTCCATCATCTGCGCCGAGTGCCGGCGATCCCTACGACTCCTGGGGGAGTGGGTGCGGATTTCCGGCTGCGGGTAGTCCCCCACCCGGGGTCAGGGTTATCCCCGGATCAGCGCTGTGAGCAGCGACGAAGCTCGTCGCCACACGATAGTCCGTGACCTTGGCCCCCGCGAGAGACAACTGTTCTCGATGCAGACCGTCACGGTAGGTGACGGATGCAACGGTCACGTTACGCCCCCGGCCGGACCAGACCCGACTCGTACGCCAACACCACCGCCTGCACCCGGTCGCGCAGCCCGAGCTTGGTCAACACGTTCCCGACGTGGGTTTTGATTGTGGTCTCGCTGACCGACAGGGCACGGGCGATCTCGGCGTTGGACAACCCGCGGGCCACCTGCCCCAGCACCTCCCGTTCCCGGTCGGTGAGCGTGCTCAGCGCCTTCGGTGGTGACGCTGCGGGATCGGGCAGCACGTCGGCGAAGCGGTCCAGCAGTCGCCGCAGGATGCGGGGGGCCACCACCGCGTCGCCGGCGGCCACGGTATGGATCGCGGTGATCAGATCCTCGGCGGGCACGTCCTTGGACAGGAATCCGCTCGCCCCGGCCCGTAGCCCACCGACGACGTACTCATCGAGTTCGAAGGTGGTCAGGATGAGCACCCGGACCGGCAGCCGGGCGTCGACGATCGCCCGGGTGGCGCTCACCCCGTCCATCCGCGGCATCCGGATGTCCATCAGCACCACGTCGGGCAGCAGCCGGCGGGACAACTCCACCGCCTCCGCGCCGTCGCCGGCCTCGGCCACGATGTCCAGGTCCGGCTCGGCGCCGAGCACCATCCGGAAGCCGGTACGCAGCAACGGCTGGTCGTCGGCGAGCAGGATGCGCACCGGTCGGGTCGTCGACGGCGTCGGATCGGTCATCTCATCCTCCGGAGTCAGGGTGCCGCTCAGCGGGTCTCGGTCAGTGGCTCGACCGGAATGCGCGCATACACCCGGTAGCCGCCGCCGGCGCGGGCCCCGGTCCGCAGGACACCACCGTAGAGGGCGACCCGCTCACGCATCCCCACCAGGCCGTGCCCGACCCGCTGGCGGTCCGGTGACGGCCCTCGACCGGTGTCGGTGATCTCCACTTCGACGGCGTCGTCGGGGTAGCTGACGCGTACCTGCGCGGTGGCCCGGCCGGCGTGTTTGAGGGCGTTGGTCAGCGCTTCCTGCACGATCCGGTACACGGTCAATGCCACGCCCTGCTCCACCGGCCCCGGCGTGCCGGTCACCGCGAAGGTCACCGGCAGACCGGCCTCGCGGACCTGTTCGACGAGCGTCTCGATGCCGGCGAGCCCGGGCTGGGGGGCCAGGTCGGCGGCCGGCTCCGCCTCGGTGCGCAGCACGTCCAGCAGCCGTCGCAGCTCCCGAAGGGTGGCCCGGCTGGTTTCCTCGATGGTGGCGACCGCCTCGTCTGCGGCTCTGGGATCGCGGGGCAGCACCCGCCGGACCCCGGTGGCAAGCACCCCCATCACGCTGACGTGGTGGGCCACCACGTCGTGCAGTTCCCGGGCGATGCGTCGCCGCTCGTCGGCCACCGCCTGTTCGGCGAGGGCACGCTGGTTGGCCTCGGCGACCCGGGCCCGTTCCCGCAGCGCCGCCGTGGTGGACCGGCGGGCGTGCACCGTACGACCCACGGAGAACGACACGATCCCGACCAGCAGGTTGTTCGCCACCACGTACGCCGCGCCGACCTGCGGCAGGCCCTCGGAGGGCAGCATGGGCGCCAGCACCGCCACCGGCACCCACAGCGCCACCGCGGTCGCCACCGCCGGGCGTATCGGCTGGCATGCGGCCACGGTGTAGGTGAGCACGACCAGGGTGAGGCCCTGGGTGGTCGGCACCACCTCGATCACGACCGGCAGGGCCAGCGATGCCAGCGCGGCCAGCACGGCGAGCCACGGCGCGATCCGACGCAACAGCACGGGGCTGGCACAGAGCAGGCTCCAGCCCAGCGCCTCCGGCAGCGACCGCGGCCAGAACTCCCGCGGGGACAGCAGGGTGAACAGCACCTCACCGAGCACCAGCCCGACGGTCAACAACGCGTCGCCGGCCAGCGGGCGTGCCCGTAGCCACTGCCTCAGCTGCCTACCCATGCCACGACGCTAGCCGCCCCAGCCGATAAAAGATCATCTCGGCTGGTGAACTGCCTCTCCTTCCTGAGGAGGAGAGCTACTCGTCCGCACCCGGCGTGGCGGGGCGGGTGCGGGCGTCACGCAGCGGATCCGCGCCGGGCAGATGCTCGGGGAAGGGCGGCGGGGTGCCGCCGTAGCTCGGGCAGAGCGCCTGGTGGCTGCACCAGTCGCAGAGCCGGCTCGGCCGGGGCCGGAAGTCCTGAGCGGCGGTGGCCTGCTCGATCGCCCGCCACAGCGCCACTACCGTGCGTTCGAAGCGCACCAACTCCTCGGCGTCCGGGGTGTAGTCGCACACCTCGGCGTCGCGCAGGTAGAGCAGCCGCAACACCCGGGGCACCACGCCGCGGGTGCGCCACAGCACCAGCGCGTAGAACTTGAGCTGGAACAACGCCCGCGCCTCGAACGCCTCGCGTGGCGCACCACCGGTCTTGTAGTCCACCACCCGCAGCGCGCCGTCGGGTGCCACGTCGAGTCGGTCGAGGTAGCCGCGGATGAGCAACTCCTCGTCGATCACGGCGGAGATCAGGCTCTCCCGCTCGGCCGGCTCCAGTCGGCGCGGATCCTCCACCGCGAAGTAGCCCTCCAGCAGGGCCGCCGCCGAACGCAGGAACTCGACCGCGTCGACCGTGCCGTCGTCGGCGAACAGCCCGGCCAGCTCCGGCTGCTCGGTGACCAGCCGGTCCCACTGCGGGGCGACGAGGTCACCGGCCGCCTGCGGGGTGCGCCCGGCCGCCGGCAGGTCGAACAACCGCTCCAGCACCGCGTGCACAAGCGTGCCGCGCGCCTGCTCGACCGTGGGCCGCTCGGGCAGCCGGTCGATGCTGCGGAACCGGTAGAGCAGCGGACAGGTCTTGAAATCCGCGGCGCGTGAGGGTGACAGCGAGGCCCGCACCGTTTGTGGCAACGGGGTCGAGGTCGGAGCCTGCTGGGCGATCACCGGATCCGCGGTCATGCCGTGGAAGACTAGGGCACCGGTACGACAGGGCGGCCGCCGCCGCACCGAAGGTGATCTCCCGCCGCGTAGCATCGGCTCGGTGGAGCAGAGCAGGCAGTCACGGCCGGGCCGGCGTACCGGCTTGCAGGTCGGCCGGGTCTTCGGGGTGCCGCTGTACCTGAACGCCTCGATCCTGCTGCTGGCCCTGCTGATCATCGTGCTCTACGGCGAACTGGCCGGCCAGCGGCTGGCGCTCTCGCCGACTCTCGGCTACCTGGTCGGCGCCGGCTTCGTGGTCTCGCTGCTCGGCTCGGTGCTGGCTCACGAGCTCGGCCACGCGCTCACCGCACGCCACTTCGGCATCGGTGTGCGGGGGATCACTCTCGAACTGCTCGGCGGGTACACCGAGATGGACCGGGACGCGCCGTCGCCCCGGGTGGACCTGCTGGTGTCGCTGGCCGGGCCCGCGGTCTCCGCGCTGCTCGGCGTGGCCGCCGTCGCCGCGACCGTGGCGCTGCCCGACCGCACCGTGGCCCACCAGCTCGCCTTCCAACTGGCGGTGAGCAACGTCATCGTCGCCGTGTTCAACAGCCTGCCCGGGCTGCCGCTGGACGGTGGGCGGGCGTTGCGGGCGGTCATCTGGGCGGTCACCCGGGACCGGCACCGGGCCACCGAGGTGGCCGGCTGGGTCGGCCGGGTTCTCGCCGTCGCGACCGTGGCGCTTGTCGGCCTGCTCTACGCCGCTGACCTGCTGAGTCTGCTGGCGTTGCCGCTGACCGCCCTGGTCGCGCTCACCATCTGGCACGGCGCCGGACAGTCGATCCGGTTGGCCCGGATCGGCCGGCGACTGCCCCTGATCGACCTGGCCCGGCTGGCCCGGCCGGTGTTCGCCGTACCCACCGCCACCCCGCTGGCCGAGGCCCAGCGCCGGGCCGACGAGTCGGCCCCGGACCGGCCGGTCGCGCTGCTGGTGACCGACGCCGCGGGTCGACCGGTGGCGGTGGTCGACCCGGCCGCGGCGGCGGCCGTGCCGCCGCACCGCCGGCCCTGGCTCGCCGTGGACGCGGTCGCCCGCGCGGTCGCCGACCTGCCGCGCATGTCGGTGGCCACGGACGGGGAACGGGTGCTGGAGACGGTGCAGGCACACCCGGGCGCGCAGTACCTCGTGACGGCAGGCGAAGATGTCGTCGGCATCCTGCACATCGCGGATCTGGCGCACCTGCTCGAACCTCACCGGAAGATGAACACGTGACCGTGACCCACTCCGACCCGGCCACCCCGGGCGACGCCGTGCCCGCCGAGACCCCGGAGCTGCCCCCGGTGCACCGTGGGCCGTTCCGGCCCGGTGACCGGGTGCAGCTGACCGATCCCAAGGGCCGGATGCACACGGTCACCCTGGAGCCGGGCAAACAGTTCCACACCCACCGGGGCATCCTGGCGCACGACGACCTGATCGGGCTGCCCGACGGCAGCGTGGTCACCACCTCCGGCGGCGGTACGGCCTTCCTGGCGCTGCGCCCGCTGCTGTCGGACTACGTGCTGTCCATGCCCCGTGGCGCCCAGGTGATCTACCCCAAGGACTCGGCGCAGATCGTCGCCATGGGCGACATCTTCCCCGGTGCCAAGGTGCTCGAGGCCGGCGCCGGTTCCGGCGCGCTGAGCTGCTCGCTGCTGCGCGCCGTCGGCACCAGCGGCGAACTGCACTCCTACGAGCTGCGCGACGACTTCGCCCAGATCGCCCGGCGCAACGTGGAGGCGTTCTTCAACGGGCCGCACCCCGCCTGGCACCTGCACGTCGGTGACGTCGGCGAGTGCACCGAGACGGGTTTCGACCGCATCATCCTGGACATGCTGGCCCCGTGGGAGAACCTCGACATGGTCGAACGGGCATTGCTGCCCGGCGGGGTCTTCATTGGCTACGTCGCCACCACTCCGCAGCTGTCCGAGCTGGTCGAGGCGTTGCGGGAACGGGGCGGCTGGACCGAGCCGCGGGCCTGGGAGTCGCTGGTGCGCGACTGGCACGCCGAAGGGCTCGCGGTACGCCCCGACCACCGGATGATCGCGCACACCGCGTTCCTCGTCTCCGCGCGTAAGCTCGCCCCCGGAGTGACCGCACCGCCGCGCCGGCGCAAGCCCAGCAAGGGCACCGAGGCGTACGTGCAGCGCCGGCAGGCGCTACGCGAGGCGGAGGCGGCCCGACAGGCGAGCACGGTGTCGCAGACGCCACCGGACACGACGCAGGAGACGGGCAGGCCGTGACGGCGGAATGGGGCGGCTGGCAGTGAACGGGCGGAGCCTGGACGCGGGTTGGCGGTGGCCGGGGGTGGCCGCATGAGTCGGCCCGGTTTCGGCGGCGGTGACCTGCCGGCGGTCTTCCCCGACTGGTCGCCCTACACCGACCTCGAATCGGCGGCGCGGGCCTACCTGCGTGACCCGGACGTCGCGCTGGAGGCGCTCGGCGGCGTGCTGCGGGGGGCCTCGGTGCTCGGCTTCACCCTGGAACGCTTCGTCAACGAGGTGAACGGGGTGTGGCAGGAGGTCGTCGTCTGCGACGGCAGCCGGCTGGTGCTCTGGCACGGCGAGGACGTGCCGCCGGGGGAGGGCCCGCCCGGGTCGATGACCTCGTCGCTGCGGGTGGTGCCGGTCTCCTCGGTCACCGAGGTCGGCTGCCGCCGTCGGCTGTTCCGGCACGACAACGGCGAGATCCGGGTCGACAGCATCGACGTGTACCTGCTGCTGACCTCGCTCGACGAGACCCCGCCGAGCGAGGAGAGCGTCGGCGGGCCACGCCACGACGCGCTGCGCTTCGGCAAGACCCTCGACGACGGTGGCGCCGGGCAGATCGCCCGCCTGGAGGAGTTCGCCCGGCTGGTCGCCTCGGTGGTCGGTCGCCCGCTGCTGTGAGTGGTCGGCCGCCCGGCTGCGGTCAGCGGTCGGCCGCCCGGCTGCGGTGAGCGCGGGGAGGTGGCGTCAGTCCTCGGCGTCGGGGCCGGCCACCTCGACGCCGTCGCTGGCGCGGACGACGTGGATGCACTCGCCCGGGCACTCCCGCGCCGAGTCGATCACCTCGAGGCGCAGGTGTTCCGGTACGCCGACGCGGGCGCCCGGAGCCTGCTGGAGCTCACCGTCGGGGCCCTTGACGTACGCCAGGCCGTCGACGTCGAACTCGAAGACCTCGGGCGCGTACTGCACGCACAGCCCGTCGCCCGTGCACAGATCCTGGTCCACCCAGACCTGTACCTCGTCGGTCGCGACCTCGGCCACCGGTGCACCCCCCATGTTCTCGCGTCCCACCCCCCGACGGTACCCGAATGCCCGTACCCGCCCGCCAACCCACCCTTGGCGATCAAGCTTCGGTGACGGGCGCGTTGCGGAGGACCGAATCGGGCTCATAGCGGCTAGTGTTAGGTCAGAACGTTCAAGCCCCCCGGGGAGGTGGGACGTGGCACGCAGCGACGACGCGGACTCGCGCGCCGCACGGTGGGAGAAGGAGGCCCACGATCTCTCCACGCAGGTCGCGTTCCTTCAAGAGGAACTCGCTCTGGTGCGGCGCAAGTTGACCGAAAGCCCCCGACACGTGCGGCAGCTCGAAGAGCGACTGTCCGCCACCCAGGCGCAGTTGGCGCGGCTGACCGAGAACAACGAACGGCTCGTGAGCACCCTCAAGGAGGCTCGCGCGCAGATCGTGACGCTCAAGGAGGAGATCGACCGGCTGGCCCAGCCACCAAGTGGCTACGGCGTCTTCCTGGCCAGACACGACGACGGCACGGTGGATGTCTTCACCGGCGGGCGCAAGTTGCGCGTCGCCGTCTCGCCCTCGCTCGACGTGGGTGAACTCCAGCGCGGCCAGGAGGTCCTGCTCAACGACGCGCTCAACATCGTGGACGCGTTCGGCTACGAGCGGGTCGGCGAGGTGGTCATGCTCAAGGAGATTCTGGCGGGCCCCGAAGGTGCGCCGGGTGACCGGGCACTCGTGGTCTCGCACTCCGACGAGGAACGGATCGTCCACCTGGCCGAGACCCTGATCGGCAGTGCGATCCGGGCCGGCGACTCGCTCATGATCGAACCTCGCTCGGCGTACGCGTACGAGCGGATTCCCAAGAGCGAGGTCGAGGAGCTGGTGCTGGAGGAGGTGCCCGACGTCGACTACAGCGACATCGGTGGCCTGCACTCCCAGATCGAGCAGATCCGCGACGCGGTGGAACTGCCGTTCCTGCACGCGGACCTGTTCCGCGAGCACCAGTTGCGTCCGCCGAAGGGCATCCTGCTCTACGGCCCGCCCGGCTGCGGCAAGACGCTGATCGCCAAGGCGGTCGCCAACTCGCTGGCGAAGAAGATCGCCGAGCGGCGGGGCGAGGAGAAGCACACCAGCTTCTTCCTCAACATCAAGGGCCCGGAGCTGCTCAACAAGTACGTCGGCGAGACCGAGCGGCACATCCGGCTGATTTTCCAGCGGGCTCGGGAGAAGGCCGGCGAGGGTACGCCGGTCATCGTCTTCTTCGACGAGATGGATTCGGTCTTCCGGACCCGTGGCTCGGGTGTCTCCTCCGACGTGGAGAACACCATCGTGCCGCAGCTGCTCAGCGAGATCGACGGCGTGGAGGGCCTGGAGAACGTCATCGTCATCGGCGCCTCCAACCGGGAAGACATGATCGACCCGGCGATCCTGCGTCCGGGGCGACTCGACGTCAAGATCAAGATTGAGCGTCCGGACGCCGAGGCGGCCAAGGACATCTTCTCCAAGTACATCCTCTCCGGCCTGCCGCTGCACGCCGACGACCTGGCCGAACACGGCGGAGACGCCCAGGCCACCGTCGCCGCCATGATCGACGCGGTGGTCCTGCGGATGTACTCCGAGACGGAGGAGAACCGCTTCCTGGAAGTCACCTACGCCAACGGTGACAAGGAAGTCCTGTACTTCAAGGACTTCAACTCCGGCGCGATGATCCAGAACATCGTCGACCGGGGCAAGAAGATGGCCATCAAGGAGTTCCTCACCTCCGGCCGCAAGGGGCTGCGCCTGCAGCACCTGCTCGACGCCTGCGTCGACGAGTTCCGCGAGAACGAGGACCTGCCCAACACCACGAACCCCGACGACTGGGCCCGCATCTCCGGCAAGAAGGGCGAGCGGATCGTCTACATCCGTACGCTCGTCTCCGGTGGCAAGGGCACCGAGGCCGGTCGCTCCATCGAGACCGCCAGCAACACCGGCCAGTACCTCTGACCGCTACCCGTAGGGCCCGTGACGCTGTCGTCACGGGCCCTACGTCTATGTGTGGCCCCGCGCCACGTCCCGCACAGATCGGGCGTCAGCGCTAGACTCCGGACAACCCTCCTCGTATGCAAGGATTTCGCGTGCCCGCCGAGCAGCGCACCGTGGCCCCGCCGATCGTCCCGAGTCTGACCGCCAGCCCTGGCAAGCCGTACCGTCGACGCAATCTCGCCGTGCTGGCCGCCCTGCCGGCGGCCTGGCTGCTGCCGCTCGCCGCGGTCGCCCTCGACGCCCGCTGGGTATTGCCCCCACTGGTGCTGCTCGCCACCGCGAGCCTGCTGCGCGGCGGCCGTACCCTGCTCGACCGGCTGTTGCTGGCCACCATCCTGCTGGTCTGCCTCACCACCGCGGCCGGTCTGATCTTCGCGGTCTGGCCCTGGGGGATGAACCCGGTGGCGGTCAGCGGCACCGCCCTCACCGCCCTCGTGCTGACCGCCCTGATCACCGGACGGCGTCCCATCCTGCCGCGCCCGGCCTGGGCCGACCTGCTGCCCGTCATCGGCACCGCCGGGCTGCTCTGGTATCTCGCCCAACCCCTGCTGCGCGCCGGCGACCTGGGCGGTCGACTGAGCATCCTCAACCGCGGTGAGGACTACCTGCGGCACCTGAGCCTGGTCGACGTCATCGGTCGGCACGGCGGCTACCTCTTCGTCGACCCCGCCGCCGTCCGCGACGACCTGTTCTCCGCACTCGTGCACTACCCGCAGGGCTGGCACCTGCTCGTCGCCCTGCTCGACGGCCACCGCACCCCGCCCGGCGGTGGGCCGGCCGGCGCGGCCGCCGTGGAGCCGTTCCTCTGGTGGAACTTCGCCACCTTCGGGCTGCTGGTCCTCGTCCTGCTCTGGGCCGCACAGCGGCTCCCCGGCCCGCTGCACCCACTGAGCCGCCTGGTGCTGACCGTCGTGGTCGGCGCACTCGTGCTCGGCAGCCAGATGCCCCGGATGCTGGTGTCCGGATACCCCACCGAGACGCTCGGACTGACCCTCACCATCGTGCTCGCCGCGCTCTTCGCCCGGCCGGTGGCCGCGCCCCGGGAACACTTCCTGCTGCTCGGTGCCCTGCTCGTCGGCATCGGCTACACCTACTACCTGTTCCTGCCCGCCGCCGTCATCCTCGTCCTCGGGGCGCTGCTGGCACGGCGGCGCGAAGTACGCCGACTGCCCGGCACCACGCTCGTCGTCGGCCTGGCCACCGCCGTGCTCGCCCCGGTGCCGATCCTGCTCGGCGTGCTCCGTGCCAACCAGACCGAGTCGCTGGCCGCCACCGTCGGGCCGGACCTGACCGAGACCTGGCTCGCCCTCGGCGGCCTCGGCGTGTTCGTGGTGCCCGCCCTGCTGGTGCACGCGGTACGGCGCGGGCGGGCCGATCCGGCCTGGCGGCGCTGGCTGTTCGCGCTGCTGGTAAGCGTGGCGCTCACCCTGGCCATCGGTCAGGCCAGCATCAGCGTCGGTGGTCAGGCCGGCTACTACTTCAACAAGGCCGGTCACCTCACCACCGTGCTGCTCATCATCGGCACCGCCGCGGTGGTGCGGCTGCTGCCGGTGCCGACCCGGGGCCGCCCGGCGCGTACGGCCGTGGCCGGTCTCACCGCCGTCACGGTCGCCGTCGCCACCGTCTGGTTCGCCGGGGTCACCGGCGGGCAGCGCAGCCTGCTCGTGGTCACCCCGCAGAGCTGGGCGCAGCGCTGGATCCACCAGGACGTCGACCGGCCCGGCCGGGCCGCCGCCGTGTGCGAGCAGGTCCACCAGCGCTATCCGGCCGTCGACGGCGTCACCACGCTCATCCTCGACCGTCGGCCGTACCAGTCCTACCTGGCCAACATCTGCGTCTCCACGATGCAGGGCACCACCGCCCGGACCGAGGCCGGCATCTACGAGATGGTCTTCACCGAACCGGGCCGGACCTGGCAGATGCTGCACCGCGTGCCCGGTGAGATCCGGCTGGTGGTGGTTACCGACGGGGCCCGGGTACGGACCAACAGGATCCTGCGGGCCGTGCCTGAGCTGGCCGACCGGGTGCACATGGAGACGATGATCATTGATGATCCGCCGAGCTGATCCGCGCGACTTGCGACGCACCGACCACCACGGCAGGCCCCCGTGCGCTCACATGCCGACTACGCTCGACTGTGACGGGGATCGGTCGGGCAAGCGAAGCGGGTAGGTCGATGAGCGTAAGACGGATCATGGGCACCGAAGTCGAGTACGGCATCTCCGTGCCCGGTCAGGCCGGGGCCAACCCGATGGTCACCTCGTCCCAGGTGGTGAACGCCTACGGCGCCCGCCCGGAACTGAACCGGGGCGGTCGGGCGCGCTGGGACTACGAGGAGGAATCGCCACTGCGCGACGCCCGGGGCTTCACCTACTCCGGTGCGGTGTACGACCCGGCCGAGGCGCTCGCCGACGATGATCTCGGGCTGGCCAACGTCATTCTCACCAACGGGGCTCGGCTCTACGTGGACCACGCCCACCCCGAATACTCCACTCCGGAGGTCACCAACCCGCGTGACGTGGTCCGCTGGGACAAGGCGGGGGAGCGGGTGATGGCGGAGGCGGCGCGTCGGGCCGCCACCATTCCCGGCACCGCACCGATCCACCTCTACAAGAACAACACCGACAACAAGGGCGCCAGCTACGGCGCCCACGAGAACTACCTGATGCGCCGGCAGACGCCGTTCGCCGACATCGTGGCGTACCTGACCCCGTTCTTCGTGACCCGTCAGATCGTCTGCGGTGCCGGTCGGGTCGGCATCGGGCAGGACGGCGGCCAGAACGGCTTCCAGATCTCCCAGCGTGCCGACTTCTTCGAGGTCGAGGTGGGGCTGGAGACCACCCTGAAGCGGCCGATCATCAACACCCGGGACGAGCCGCACGCCGACGCCGACAAGTACCGCCGGCTGCACGTCATCATCGGCGACGCCAACCTCTCGGAGATCTCCACGTACCTCAAGGTCGGCACCACCGCGCTGATCCTGACGATGATCGAGGAGAAGGCGCTCGGCTCGGACCTCGGCATCGCCGACCCGGTCGGTGAACTGCGCGCCGTCAGCCACGACCCGTCGCTGACCCACCGGATGCGGTTGCGCGACGGCCGTCGGCTCACCGCGCTGGACGTGCAGTGGGCCTACCTGGAGCGGGTACGCGCCTTCGTCGAGGACCGCTACGGCAGCGACGTCGACGAACAGACCGCCGACGTGCTGGACCGCTGGGAGTCCGTGCTGGACCGTCTCGGCCGCGACGTGATGCTCTGCGCCGACGAACTCGACTGGGTGGCCAAGCTGCGGTTGCTGGAGGGCTACCGGGAGCGGGAGAAGCTCGCCTGGGGTTCGCACAAGCTGCAACTGGTCGACCTGCAGTACTCCGACGTACGCCCGGAGAAGGGGCTTTACCACCGGCTGGTCTCCCGGGGCGCGATGAAGACGCTGCTCAGCGACGAGGAGAGCCGCTCGGCGATGACCCAGCCGCCGGAGGACACCCGCGCCTACTTCCGGGGCCGCTGCCTGGCGCAGTACGCCTCCGAGGTGGTCGCCGCCAGCTGGGACTCGGTCATCTTCGACGTCGGCCGGGAGTCGCTGGTGCGGGTGCCGATGATGGAGCCGGAGCGCGGCACCAGGGCGCATGTCGGGGCGTTGTTCGACAGGTGCGCCAGCGCCAAGGACCTGCTGGAGAGCCTGACCGGCGGCTGAGTGGCCGGTGGTCGGTTGTCGCCGCGTGCGGTTTCCGTACCGGCGCGTGTGAGTGATTCGTCGCTCCCGCGAGGTAAGTTCATCGCAGGGAGATCGTGGAGGAGGCAACAGTGGCCACTCGTGACAGCGGCGGTCAGTCGCAGTCGGGCAAGTCCCGCCAGGGCGAAGAGGTCGAGGACGTCACCGTCGAGGCGAACCCGGAGGTCGCCGAGCGGCACGCCGAGATCACCGAGGACGTCGACGACCTGCTCGACGAGATCGACTCCGTCCTTGAGGAGAACGCCGAAGAGTTCGTGAGGGGGTATGTCCAGAAAGGGGGAGAGTGAGGCATATGTCCGACTCTCCGCCTGGGATGGACAAGACCTGCCCGCAGTGCCAGCGTTCGTTGCCGCGAACGGAGTTTCACCGTAACCGCCGCCGTGTGGACGGTCTTGCCTATTACTGCAAGGCGTGCGCGACCACCCGGTCGGAGGCCAGCCGACGCAAGCGTGGCGTTGCTCCGGCGCGACGATCGGCGGTACCGGTGGGACAGGGCCTGAAGTGGTGTCCCGACTGCGAGCGGATCAAGTCGCTGGACGATTTTCCGAGCACCAGCCGGAAGGCCAGCGGCCGGCACAGCTACTGCAAGCCCTGCCACAACGCGCGAGGCAAGGAGACCGCTCAGCGGCTCTACGGTGGGACCCGCGAGTACCACCTGCGGCGTCGCTACGGCATCGGGCAGGCGGAGTTCGACGAGCTGTTGGCCGAGCAGGGTGGGGTTTGCGGGGTGTGCGGTGACCCCGATCCGGAACATGTGGACCACGATCATGCCACCGGGTGGGTGCGCGGGATACTCTGCTTCAACTGCAACGGTGGTCTTGGCCAGTTCCGTGACAGTCCTACGAGGCTGGCCAGGGCCATCACGTATCTGAGAGGAACCACGTGGCAGCGGGTTTTGATCCATCCGGGCGTCTACCAGATGTGTTCACCAACGCGGGGACGTCCTCCTTCACGTCGTTTCTGAGCAAGGTGGCCCCCGAGATGCTGCCCGGCCGCCGGCCGCTGCCCCCGGGTATGGCCGCCGACCTGGCCCCACACGCCACCACGATCGTGGCCATCTCCGCAGCCGGTGGCGTCGTGATGGCCGGCGACCGGCGGGCCACCATGGGCAACCTGATCGCCCAGCGGGACATCGAGAAGGTGCACCCGGCCGACGCGTACTCGCTGGTGGGCATCGCCGGCACCGCCGGCATCGGCATCGAGCTGATGCGACTGTTCCAGGTGGAGCTGGAGCACTACGAGAAGATCGAGGGCGCCATGCTCTCGCTCGACGGCAAGGCCAATCGCCTCGCCTCGATGATCCGGGGCAACCTCGGTGCCGCGATGCAGGGGCTGGCGGTGATCCCGCTGTTCGCCGGGTTCGACCTGGCCGCCAAGGACCCGGCCCGGGCCGGTCGGATCTTCAGCTTCGACGTCACCGGCGGCCCCTACGAGGAGACCGGCTACGACGCGATCGGCTCGGGTTCGCTGTTCGCCCGGTCGGCGTTGAAGAAGCGGTTCCGGGCCGGCCTGTCGATCAACGACGCGGTGCGGCTGGCGGTGGAGGCGCTCTACGACGCCGCCGACGACGACACCGCCACCGGTGGCCCGGACCTGACCCGGCGGATCTACCCGGTGGTGATGACCGCGACGGCGGAGGGGACGCACCGGCTGACCGACGCGGAGACGTCGGCGATCGCCGAGAGCGTCGTCGCCGGCCGGATGGAAAACCCGGGCGGCTGAGCCGGTCCCGCAATCCCACCTGATCGCAGTTGCCCAGCACAGCGCCTGAAGGAGAGCCGCCGCCGTGGCCATGCAGTTCTACGCCTCGCCCGAACAGATCATGCGCGACCGTTCCGAGCTGGCCCGCAAGGGCATCGCCCGGGGCCGCAGCGCGGTGGTCCTGAGCTACGCCGGTGGGGTCCTCTTCGTTGCGGAGAATCTCTCCAGCACCCTGCACAAGGTCAGTGAGATCTACGACCGCATCGGGTTCGCCGCGGTCGGCAAGTACAACGAGTTCGAGAACCTGCGCCGCGCCGGGGTGCGGATGGCCGACCTGAACGGTCTCAGCTACGACCGGCGCGACGTCACCGGTCTGGCCCTGGCCAACGCGTACGCGCAGACCCTCGGTGCCATCTTCACCGAGCAATCGAAGCCGTTCGAGGTGGAGATCTGTGTGGCCGAGGTGGGGGCCACGCCGGAGGAGGACTCGCTGTACCGGCTCACCTACGACGGTTCGGTCAACGACGAGCCCGGCCGGATGGCGATGGGTGGCCAGTCCGAGGCGATCGCCGGGGTGCTGAAGTCGCACCACCGGCCGGACATGTCGCTCGGCGACGCGGTGAAGGTGGCAGTGCAGGCGCTGAGCAGCGTCGGTGGTGAGGGTGGTGCCGCCCGGACGATCGCCGCCAACCAGCTGGAGGTGGCGGTCCTGGACCGCAGCCGGGTGGGGCGTACCTTCCGGCGGATCACCGGCGCGGCGCTGACCGCGCTGCTCGACGGCAGCGCGGCGGGTGAGGCCGCCGACGAGGACCGGGCGAAGACCCCGACCACGCCGACCGAGGAGGCCCACAAGCCGACCACCTCGGCGGGCTCGGCTGACCTGGAGGACAAGCCCGGCAACCCGTCCGAAGCCTGACCCCACCCGGTCCGGCCGACCCGACTCGGCCCGACCACGTTCTGCGCGGCGCTCGGCAGCTTTCCGCTGCCGAGCGCCGCATCCGTTGTCGGCCCACCTGCCCGGCGCAACACCCACCGAGATGGCGTACGCCCGACCCGATCCTCCACGAGTTTCGACTCGGCCCTCCGCGCGCTGATGCACGGACTGCGCCGGCTCGAGGGTGAGCGGGCCGGGGTGGGCCGGGCTGGGTCAGGGGCGGGCGAGCAGGGGGCGGACCAGGGCCCACCAGGCGGCGGCGATCGCGTTGAACACGCCCATGCCGGGTGGGGCGTCCACGTTCGACGGTGCCACCCGGGCGGTGATCAGGTGGGCGAGGGCGCCGTCGCCGACCGTGCGTTCGGACTGGAGTTGGCGGCGGCGGGTGCGTACCCAGTTGCGGTGCCGCCACAGCCAGGACCAGCCGCGTACCTTCTGCCGGCCCCAACCGCCGGCGAGGGCCGCGGCGAGCATGGCGGCCTCGGTGAGCAGCAGCATCGGCGCCAGCAGCGCCAGGGTCCGTCCCTGGTACGCGGTGAGCAGGGTGATCAGCCGGTTGCGTTCTACCAGGTAGAGCTTGAGGGCGTTGCGGGAGAACTCGTAGTGGTGGCGGACCACCGCGTCGGGCACGTACTCCAGCCGTAGGCCACGTTGCCACAGCCGGAGGCTGAGTTCGGTGTCCTCGTGGTAGGCGAAGTACTCGGCGGCGAAGCCGCCCAACTCCTCCCAGCGTTCCCGGCTGATCATGAAGCAGCAGCCGCTGAGCGACGGTACGGCGGTGCGGCGCGCGTGGGCGGTGGCCGGCTCGCCGTTGCCGCCGGCCCAGGACAGGCCGGTGAAGTGCAGCGGGTTGCCGGAGGTGTTGATCAGTTCGGGGTTGTCGGCGAGCCGGATGGAGGCCATCGCGGCGCCCACGCCGGGCTCGGCGGCCACCGCGGTGACCTTGGCGAGCGCGTCGGGGGCGACCACCGCGTCGGAGTTGACGAAGGCCAGCCAGTCGCCGCCGGCCTCGGCGGCACCGAGGTTGCAGCCGCCGGAGAATCCGGTGTTCTGCTCCGGGCGGATCACCCGTACGCCGGGCAGGCCCTTGACCACGTCGATGCCGTCGCTGGTGCATCCGTTGTCGACGACGATGAGTTCCACGTCGACGCCGGTGCTGGCCAGCACCGCCTGCGCGGCGTCGACCAGCCAGGGTTCGGGGCCGTAGGCGAGCATCACCGCGGTCACTCGGGCCGGGCTCATCGGACACCTCCGGGAGCGGTCGCGGGCAACGTGACCGCGACGGGTGGGTTCGGGTCGGACTGACGACGGCGGCGCAGCAGGGCGAGCATGACGGCGGTGACCACCACCGAGCCCACGGTGTAGCCGAGTTCGACCCGCAGGGCGACGGACAGCGGGGCCAGGGTCGCGGCGGCCAGCGCGGCGACGCCGAGGGTCCAGGCTGCCGCCTGGGCGCGGTGCCGGTCGCGGGCCAGCAGCGCCTGGCCGAGCACCATCGCCCACAGGTACGCCAGGGTGGCCACGGCGAGCCAGGCGAAGTCGCCGCGGCCGAGGACCGCAGGCGCGTCGAAGAGGGCGTGTACGAGCCACGGCCCGAGCAGCACGGTCAGCACACCGCCACCGACGCCCAGGGCGGTGACGACCGCCAGGGCGCGTCGCAGCAGACCGCCGAAGGCCGCCTCGTCGTCGGTGGCGGCGGCGGTGGACAGGCCGGGCAGCAGCGCGGCCTGCATCGAGCCGAAGACGAACAGCGGGATGCGGACCAGCACCAGCGCCGACAGCAGCGCGCCGGCGGTGGCGACGTCGTCCGGGGCCAGCAGCCGTACGTTGATCACACCGACGTTGACCACGACCTGCGACAACAGGCTGGAGACGGTGAGCAGTGCCAGTCCGCGCAGCAGCGGCGGCCAGGGCATCGGCGTCCCACCCCCGACGGCGCGAGCCACCGGCGGGGCGGTGAGGGCGACCGCCAGCAGCGGCGCGGCGACCAGCACGAGGGCGTACGCCACAGGAGAGTCGACTCCGGCTGCGGCGAGGGCGGCGACCCCGCCGATGCGCAGCCCGCCGTCGAGCCCGAGTTGGCTGCCGTACCAGGTGAACTGGCCCAGCCCGGCGAGCACCCCACGGGTGGTGTGCGCCAGCGCCAGGGCGACAAGCGCGCCGACCAGGGTGGCCACCATGGCGCGGTCGCCGTCGAAGAGGCGTTCGGCGAGGGTGTCCGTGGCGGCGGTGACGGCCAGGACGAGCAGGGTGAGCACGGCGGCGGCGACGGTCGCGCCCCGCGCCAGCACCGGCCCCGGTGGCAGGTCGCGGGTACGCCGGGCGGCGACCAGCCGGGCGACCTCCTGCTCGACCGGCAGGAACACGCCGATGCCGACGGTGAAGACGATCGACCAGAGCACCGACAGCGACGAGTAGTCACCGGGAGTGAGGGTGTGCCCGGCCACGGCGAGATGCACGTACGAGGCCAGCCCCACCAGGGCCAGCCCGGCCCCGACGGGGACGGTGCCGGGTGGGACGAGGCGGAGCAGTCGGCGGATCACCGGCGGATGAGCGCCAGGGTGAGGACCGCCAGCGCCCGCCCGAGGTAGATCATCGCCTTGGCGGGGGAGTGGCTGGGGGTGCCGGCCATCCGCCGCCGCATCGCCACCGGGACCTGCTGGATGCGGTAGCCGCGGCGGGCGGCGTGCACGAGCGTCTCGACCGTGTCGCCGAGGTACTCCGCCGGGTACCAGCGGGCGAACATCTCGATCATGCGGCGGTTGGCGGCGCGGAACCCGGAGGTGGTGTCGGTCAGGGTGGTGCCGGCCAGGCCGGACAGCACCATCGACAGCATGCCCATCGCCCAGCGGCGCGGCCCGCGTACGGCGTAGTCGCCCTCCCCGGCGAACCGGGCCCCGATGACCAGGTCGTAGTCGTCGAGCAGGTCCACCAGCTTCGGCACGTACCGGGGGTCGTGCTGCCCGTCGGCGTCGATCTGCACCGCGACGTCGTAGTCGTGGTCGTGGGCGTAGCGGTAGCCCAGCCGCATCGCCCCGCCGACACCGAGGTTGTACGGCAGCCGGGCGACGCGGGCACCGGCGGCGACGGCGACGGCGGCCGTACGGTCGGCCGATCCGTCGTCGACGACAAGCACGTCCACGCCGGGCAGTTCGCCCCGGATCTCGCGGACCACGTCGGCGATCGAGCCGGCCTCGTTGAGCGCCGGGATGATGACGAGCAGTCGTTTGCCGTTAACCATCGCGGCCCACCAGTTCCTGCTGCTGCGTCCGTTCCGCCCGGTCGGCCTCGACCTCGGCACGGAGCAGGGCGAACTCCTCGGCCAGCGTCCGGGTCTCCTCCTCCAGGGCGCTGACCTCCCAGCTGAGGTGGATGCAGACCAGCAGGAGGAAGACGATGCCGAGGAAGAGCACCAGACTGACGCCGGAGGCGACGCCGACCAGGTCGGCGACGCCGTCGAGCAGTCGGGGGAACAGCGACAGCGGGATCACCACGAACAGCAGCCCGAGCCAGAGCATGCCGTACTTCTCCCGCAGTTGCCGCCGGCGCAACAGCTCGACGATCGTGGCCAGCAGGACGAGTCCGGTCAGGCCGGTGACCAGGGTGAGCTTCATGCGACCTTCCACGGGGAGGGTGGAGCGGCGGGGGTGAACGCTTCGGTGAGCGTGGTGTGCCAGTCCGGCAGGGGGGACAGGCCGGCTTCGGCCCATCGGCCGTGCCGCAGCACACTGTACGCCGGTCGCGGTGCCGGACGCGGAAACCGACTGCTGGTGGTGGGTCGGATCCGGTCGGGGTCGAGCCCGTGCAGGGCGAACACCGCCCGGGCCAGGCCGTACCAGGTGGTCTCGCCGGAGCAGGTGCCGTGCCAGACGCCGGGCCGGGCCCGACCGTCCCGGGCCGCCTCGGCGAGCCTGACCAACTGCTCCGCCAGCGCGTACGACCAGGTGGGTTGGCCGCGCTGGTCGTCGACGACGTCGAGGAAGTCGCGCTGTTGCGCCAGGCCGAGCATGGTGGTGACGAAGTTGCGGCCGTGGGTGCCGTACAGCCAGGCGGTGCGCACCACGTGGCCGCGGTCGGGCAGCAGCCGGCGCACGGCCTGTTCTCCGGCGAGCTTGCTGCGACCGTACGCGTTGACCGGGGCTGTCGGCGCGTCCTCCGGGTAGGGGGTGTCGGCGTCACCGGCGAAGACGTAGTCGGTGGAGACGTGCAGCAGGTACGCGCCGTGCGCGGCGCAGGCGGTGGCGAGGTGGGCCACGGCGGCACCGTTGACCGCGGTCGCCGCCGCCTCGTCCTGCTCGGCCCGGTCGACGTCGGTCCACGCGGCGGCGTTGAGCACCACGTCGTGACCGGCCACCGCGTCGGCGACGGCGGTCGCGTCGGTGACGTCGAGCTGGGTGCGGGTGACGGCCGTCGCCGTGTGTTCGGGATGACCGGCGAGCACCTCGACGGCGTCCCGCCCGAGCATCCCGCCGGCACCGGTCACCAGGAATCTCATGCGGCCGCCGCCTTCCGCAGCGGCTCCCACCAGGAGCGGTTGTCGCGGTACCAGTCGACGGTGCTGGCGAGCCCGTCGTCGAGACCGACGGTGGGCGCGTACCCGAGCTCCTTGCTGATCTTGCTGATGTCCAGCGAGTAGCGGCGGTCGTGGCCCTTGCGGTCGGCGACCAGGGTGACCCGGTCCCAGTCTGCGCCGCAGGCTTGCAGCAGCCGGCCGGTCAGCTCCTTGTTGGTCAACTCTGTGCCGCCGCCGATGTGATAGACCTCGCCGGCTCGTCCGCCCTGCTGGACCATTGCCACGCCCCGACAGTGGTCGTGCACGTGCAGCCAGTCCCGCACGTTGCCGCCGTCGCCGTACAGCGGCACGGTGCGGCCGTCGAGCAGGTTGGTCACGAACAGCGGAATGACCTTCTCCGGGTACTGGTAGGGGCCGTAGTTGTTGGAGCAGCGGGTCACCACCACGTCCATGCCGTGGGTGCGGTGGTAGGCCAGGGCGAGCAGGTCGGAGCCGGCCTTCGAGGCCGAGTACGGCGAGTTCGGCGCCAACGGCCAGTCCTCGGTCCACGAGCCCTCGGCGATCGAGCCGTACACCTCGTCGGTGGAGACGTGCACGAACCGACGCACCCCGTGCCGCAGCGCGGCGTCGAGCAGCGTCTGCGTGCCCAGCACGTTGGTGCAGACGAACGGCCCGGCGCCGGAGATCGAACGGTCGACGTGCGACTCGGCGGCGAAATGCACGATGACGTCTTGCCCCGCGACGACCTCGTCGACAACCTCGGCGTGACGGATGTCACCGTGGACGAATTCCAATCGGGGGTCGTCGGCCACCGGCGCGAGGTTGGCTCGGTTGCCCGAGTAGGTGAGCGCGTCGAGCACCGTCACCCGGGACGGCTGGATCGGGGGCACCCCCTCGGCGCTGCCTCCGGGCGCGCCCAGCAGCATGCGCACGTACTCCGAACCGATGAAGCCGGCGCCGCCGGTGACCAGGATCCTCACGGGTCCGGAAGTCTACGCGAAACGCCCGCATTCGCCTGCGCTCGCGCCCGCGTGCCGGTTGCCCGAGCTGTCGGTACGCTCCCCGGGTGCGTGGAATATTGCTTGCCGGTGGGACCGGATCGCGGCTCTGGCCGATCACCCGGGCGGTGTCGAAGCAGCTGATGCCGGTCTTCGACAAGCCGATGATCTACTACCCGCTCTCCACTCTGGTGATGTCCGGGGTGCGCGAGATCCTGGTGATCACCACGCCGGAGGAGCAGGCGCAGTTCCGGCGCCTGCTCGGCGACGGCAGCCAGTTCGGGCTGCGGCTGGAGTACGTCGCCCAGCCCCGGCCGGAGGGCATCGCCCAGGCGTTCGTGCTCGGCGCGGACTTCATCGGCGACGAGAGCGTGGCGCTGATCCTCGGCGACAACATCTTCCACGGCGTCGGTCTCGGTCGACAGCTCGCCGCCGCCGGTGACCCGGTCGGCGGACGGATCTTCGCCTATCCGGTGGCGAACCCGCAGGAGTACGGGGTGGTGCACTTCGCCCCGGACGGCCGGGTGCTGTCGATCGAGGAGAAGCCGGACAAGCCCCGATCCCGGTACGCGGTGCCCGGCCTGTACTTCTACGACAACCGGGTGGTGGAGATCGCGCGTGGCCTCACTCCCAGCAACCGTGGCGAGTTGGAGATCACCGCGGTCAACGAGGCGTACCGCCGCTGGGGTGAGCTGTCGGTGACCGTCCTGGACCGGGGTACCGCGTGGCTGGACACCGGCACCTTCACCTCGCTGATGCAGGCCGCCGAGTTCGTCCGGGTGATCGAGGAACGGCAGGGTATGAAGATCGGCTGTATCGAGGAGGTCGTCTGGCGGGCCGGGCTCATCGACGACGACCAGTTGCGGGCCCTGGCCGAGCCGCTGACCAAGAGCGGGTACGGCGACTACCTGCTCGACCTGCTCGCCGGTGAGCGCCACGAGCTGATCAGCCCGGGAGAGGTGCGATGAAGCTGCGACAGTTGGGCATCGAGGGCGCCTGGGAGATCACGCCACAGCAGCACGGTGACTCCCGAGGACTCTTCCTGGAGTGGTACCGCTTCGACCGGCTCGCCGAGGAGGTCGGTCATCCGCTGCGGCTGGCCCAGGGCAACCTGTCGGTTTCCGCCCGCCACGTGGTGCGCGGCATCCACTTCGCCGACGTGCCACCCGGCCAGGCGAAGTACGTGACGTGTGTGCGCGGCGCGGTCCTGGACGTGGTGGTGGACCTGCGGGTCGGCTCGCCCACCTTCGGCCAGTGGGAGAGCGTGCGCCTCGACGACGTGGACCGGCGGGCGGTCTACCTCGCCGAAGGGCTCGGCCACGGCTTCTGCGCGCTGACCGACGACGCCACCCTGAGCTACCTCTGCTCGACCACCTACAACCCGACGGCCGAACATGCGGTGCACCCGCTGGACGAGGAGCTGGGCATCGAGTGGCCGACCGGCACACCGCTGCTGTCCGCCCGCGACGCCGCCGCGCCGCGCCTGGCCCAGGTGCGCGCGGCAGGGCTGCTGCCGGAGTACGAAACGTGCCGACGGCACGCCGCCGAGCTGGACGCCGAGACGCCCGGCGGGTGCTGACGTCGCGAATGCGGCAAGCGTACGTGTCACGACAGTGACGAATCGGGGCTCCGTACGGCTAATGTCTCATCATGGAACGGCGAATCTTCGGTCTGGAGACCGAGTACGGCGTCACCTGCACCTACCGCGGACAGCGCAGGCTGTCCCCCGACGAGGTAGCCCGGTACCTCTTCCGCCGGGTCGTGTCCTGGGGCCGGTCGAGCAACGTCTTCCTGCGTAACGGCGCTCGGCTCTACCTGGACGTCGGCTCGCACCCGGAGTACGCCACCCCGGAATGCGACTCCGTCATCGACCTGGTGGCCCATGACCGGGCCGGTGAGCGCATCCTGGAGGGGCTGCTCATCGACGCGGAGAAGCGGCTGCACGACGAGGGCATCGCGGGCGAGATCTACCTGTTCAAGAACAACACCGACTCGGCCGGCAACTCGTACGGCTGCCACGAGAACTACCTGGTCTCCCGGCACGGGGAGTTCGGCCGGCTGGCCGACGTGTTGATCCCGTTCCTGGTCACCCGGCAGTTGATCTGTGGTGCGGGCAAGGTGCTGCAGACTCCACGCGGCGCGGTGTACTGCCTGTCGCAGCGCGCCGAGCACATCTGGGAGGGGGTCTCCTCGGCCACCACCCGCAGCCGTCCGATCATCAACACCCGCGACGAGCCGCACGCCGACGCCGAGCGGTACCGCCGGCTGCACGTCATCGTCGGCGACTCCAACATGAACGAGGTCACCACGCTGCTGAAGGTCGGCAGCGCCGACATCGTGCTGCGGATGATCGAGGCCGGGGTGGTGATGCGCGACCTCACCCTGGAGAACCCGATCCGGGCCATCCGGGAGGTGTCGCACGACATCACCGGCCGGCGGAAGGTGCGACTGGCCTCGGGCAAGGAGATCAGCGCCCTGGAGATCCAGCAGGAATACCTGGCCAAGGCGACCGAGTTCGTCGAGCGCCGCGGCGGCGACCAGACCGCCAAGCGGGTGGTCGAGCTGTGGGGCCGGGTGCTGCGGGCGGTGGAGACCGGCGACCTGGAACCGGTCTCCCGGGAGATCGACTGGGTGACCAAGCTGCGGCTGATCGAGCGCTACCAGCGCAAGCACGACCTGCCGCTGTCGCACGCCCGGGTGGCGCAGATGGACCTTGCCTACCACGACCTGCGCCGGGGTCGGGGCCTCTACGCCCTGTTGGAACGGCGCGGCGACGTGGATCGGGTGGCCACGGACCCGGAGATCTTCGAGGCGAAGGAGACGCCGCCGCAGACCACCCGGGCGCGGCTGCGTGGGGAGTTCATCCGGCACGCCCAGGAGAAGCGGCGGGACTTCACCGTCGACTGGGTGCACCTGAAGCTCAACGACCAGGCGCAGCGCACCGTGCTCTGCAAGGACCCGTTCCGGGCGTACGACGAGCGGGTCGAGCGGCTGATCGCCAGCATGTGACCGGCTGCACCGGGCCCGTCCGCTCCGGACGGGCCCGGGTACGCTGGCCGGACCATGTTGCCTTCCGAACCTCCCACCCCCGGCGCCCAGCGGCAGGGCTGGCTCGAACGCCGCCGCGACAAGGTCCGCGCCGAGATCGAGCGCAATCGCCGAGGCGAGCACACCGTCCCGACCTGGGTGCTGGCGGCAGCGCTGGCACTGATCGTCGGCGCCTGGCTCGCCTTGATCATCCTCGCCTGAGGCGTAAGGAAGGGCACCTTGTTAACGCCTGCGGTAGAGCAGGGGCCCCCTTTTAACGCGTACGCCCGGTCAGCTCAGGCTGTGCCGCTGCCGAGCAGGCGGGCGGCGTGCCGACCGGCCGCGGCGGCGGCCAGGAAGTAGGCGTGATCGGCGTCGAGCCCGCGGCCCATCGTCGACAGCGGCACCGGACTGCGCCGCAACGCGGCGTCCAACCCGGCGGTGTCCACCCGCAGCACGGTGTGCCGGTCGGCGAGCGGCACCAGCGCGGCGTCGACCTCGGCGGCCAGCGCCGGGTCCAGACCGTCGGGAACCACCAGCTCCGCGCGGGCCAGCGCCACCCGGCCGTACGCGGTCAGGCTGTGATGCGACACGCCACGGTGCCTCGGCCGCGGGTCGGCGTCGGAGATGCGCAGCGAGCCCACCGGCCGGCCGCCCAGCGTGGCGACCGCGTTGACCGCCTCACCCACCGCCACGCCGGAGAAACCCCACCGGGTACCGGTGCCGAGGTTTCCCGGGCCCTGCGCCACCACCGCCACGTCGGCGTGCAGCACGTGCCGGGCGGCGAGCAGGCCGCTGTGCAGCGTCGACGCTTCCAGGTCACCGCCGAACGCCTGCCCGACGCTGATCGTGCCGACCAACTCGTCGCGCAGGGCGGACAGCGTCCGGGAGAACCAGGCGGGCAGCGCCCCACCGTCGGTGAGCAGGTACGCCACCCGGGCCTGCGGGGCGTCAGCGCGGATGCCGGCGAGGATGGCCGGCAGCGCCGAGTGCAGGTCGGCGGTCACCACCGGCAGGCCGTCCAGATCCTCGGCGGTGGCCAGCACCTCGTGATGCGGTGACGCCTCCTCGTCGACGCCGAGCAGGATCGGCTGCAACGGGGTGTACCGGGCTTTCACCAGATGGCCGGCGTCGCGACTGTCGAGCGCCTGCGGCGGATCCGGCGGCAGCCGGTCCGGTACCGCCACGACCAGGGCGTACCCGCCGGTGCCCAACCCCATCAGCAGCGCCCCGGCGTTGAGCAGCACCCGGTCGCCCACCTCCGGCACGCCCACCAGCTCCGGGTACGCCAACGCCCGCATCGACGTCCCGTCGACGAGCGTGACATCCAGCTCCACGGCACCCACCCACCGCCGCCGTACCCCCGCCACCGTCCCCACCTGCGACGAGACGGGGATCTCCTGGCAACTCGCCCAGGGCTGGTCCGCCCCG